>JAKONR010000193.1 GCA_022701825.1 Hymenobacteraceae bacterium
ATGGCCGCTCCAACCTCACGCTCTTCATCGAAGGCGGCCGCATCCTCGACCGGCCGGGCTACGGGCTGAAGTCGGCCCTGGCCGAAATCGCCGCCTTCCACACCGGCGACTTCCGCCTCACCGGCAACCAGAACCTCATCGTCGGTAACATCGAACCCGCGCACCAGGTGCGCGTGCAGGAGATTTTGGAGCGGCACGGCGCCGGCCCCAAAGCCGAGCAGCTCACCGCCCTGCGCCGCGACGCGCTGGCCTGCGTGGCCCTCAATACCTGCTCGCAGGCCTTTGCCGAGGCCGAGCGCTACCTACCTAGTCTGCTCGATAAGCTCGACACGATAATCCGCGCCCACGGCCTGGCCGAAGACAGCATCTTAATTCGCATGACGGGCTGCCCAAATGGCTGCGCTCGCCCCTACCTCGGCGAAATCGGCCTGGTAGGCAAAGCCCCCGGCCGCTACAATCTCTACCTGGGCGCCAGCCACCACGGCGACCGCCTCAACAAGCTCTACCGCGAAATGCTCGACGAAGACGGTATCCTGCGCGAGCTCTCGCCGCTGCTCGCCGCCTACGCCACCGGGCGCACGGCGGGCGAGTCGTTCGGCGACTTTGTCGTGCGCTCGGGCGTGGTGAAGGCGACCGCGGCGGGGCTGGATTTCCACGCTTGATTAGAAGTGTATTGTCATGCTGAGCGGAGCGCAGCGCAGCCGAAGCATCTCTACCGAGTAACTAACTCCTGACGCCAACAACGAAGCGACAGAGATGCTTCGACTTCGCTGCGCTCAGCATGACGGTTACTTAAAACACGCTTTAAAACAATACCTTACCCGACTCCCATGCCCACCGACCTGCTCACGCCCGCCCCGGCCCTGGCCGAAGCCGCCCCGGCAGGCGCGGCCGTGCCCATATTTCTGGACCTCGACCAGCGGCGCGTGCTGCTGGTGGGCGGCGGCACCGAGGCCCTGACCCAGCTCACGACCGTGCTGGCCGAGCACCCCACGGCCTGCGTGACGGTGGTGGCCCCGCGCCTGCTGCCCGACTTGCAAGTCCTCACCCAGCGCCACCCGCAGGTGCAGGTGCTGCGCCGCGCCTTCGAGCCCACCGACCTGGCCGGGCACGACCTGGTGCTGGTAGCCACTCCCGATGCCGAGCTGCTCGGCCGCGTGCGGGCCGGGGCCGCCGCCCGCCGCCTGCACGCCGTGGCTGCCTTCGGCCCCGCCGAAGAGGCCGAGGCCACCGCCTACTGGCGGCGCGTGGCCACGTGGGCGCTGCTGGCGTTTGCGGGGTTTTTGGTGCTCAATATTCTGTCTTACTACTTCACTTGGCAGCAGGCGTGGGCGGTGGCTAGCAGCTCGGGCACGTTCTACACCTTCGTGGCCGTGGGCTTTGTGGCTCAGATGATAGACGGCATGTTGGGCATGGGCTACGGCATCGTGTCGGCCATCAGCCTGATGACGCTGGGGCTGAACCCGGCTTCGGTGAGTGCCAGCATCCACACGGCCGAGATGTTTGCCAGCGGCGCGTCGGGCTACAATCACTACCGCTTCGGCAACGTTAACAAGAAGCTGTTCAAGGTCTTGGTGCTGCCCGGCGTGGCGGGCTCCATCGCGGGCGCACTGCTGCTGGCCCGCCTCGGCGAAAAGCACGTGGCCTACCTCAAACCGGTGCTGGCGCTGTACCTGCTCATCCTGGGCATCCGCATCATCAGCAAGGCCATTAAGAAGCAGACCCAGCAGCGCAAGAAGGTTAAGAATGCCGGCTGGCTGGCCAGCGCCGGCGGCTTCCTCGACTCATTTGGCGGGGGTGGCTGGGGGCCGCTGGTCACGAGCACGCTCATCGCCAACGGCCGCACGCCCAACTACGTCATCGGCACCGTGAGCCTAGTCGAGTTTTTCGTGACGTTCGCCAGCGCCGTTACCTTTTTCTCCGTGCTGGGCTTCAAGCACTGGCAAATCGTACTCGGCCTCATCGTGGGCGGCGTGGCCGCCGCGCCCATTGCCGCCCGGCTGGCCGGCCGCCTACCCACCCGCTGGATGTTTCTGGGCGTGGGCGCGATGGTCATTTTCTGGAGCCTCTGGACGCTACGCAAACTGCTGTAAGCGCTACCCGGCTCGCGGCTCGCTGCCAAAACCCGCGTAGCGCCGCCCCGCTCGCCCCACCTCACATACCAAAAGCGCCAGCTGGCTGGCCCGCCTTCACAACGCGGGCCGGCCAGCTGGCGCTTTTTTGGGCCGTCTACCGCCGGGCTGCGCACCCGCTCTCACCTGCTTCCAACCAGCCGAAACCAGCCTTACAAAGATAACACTTGTTATTTAAAAAATACCATTTTATAATTTAATCATCAATATTGCTTAACCAGCATTTAAAATCATAAAAGGGTAAATAATCATTATTTAATTGTAATTTATTTATTAAAATGGCCTTTTTTACAGAATTTATTCATCTTGATAATATCTTAGAATTGTGAACTAATAAGCTCAACACTACGTATCCACCTCATTATCGACTGCGGCTCGCTGTTTTACTCCATTTACCTACCGGGTTTAGATGGCCGGCGATGGCATTTCGCGCCGGCTACCAGCCCACCCACGCTACTGCCCAAAACCCAACCTGTTAACCGCGCCTGCCGCTCCGGCGCAAGCGCCTTTTCTAACCCTACTTATGCACCCTACTACTACTCGCACCTGCCAACTGCCCGACACGGCCACGTGGCTGCTGGCCGCCACCCTGCTTTTGGGCCTGCTGGGCCTGGGCAGCCTGGCCCGCCCGGCCGCCGCGCCCGCCCACTACCAAAGTAGCACCCGCCCCACCAACTCCAATCCCGCGCAGATTATCTCTTCGTCGTGGCGGCCGTCGGCGCCGTAGCCCGCCTTTTGGGCCTATTATAATTAGCTATACTTATCCGCTGTGAATAAATTACTTATCGCGTTGCTCGTGCTGTGCGGCACGAGGCAGCTCCGCGCCCAGTCGGGTGCCTGGCTGCCCGACAGCGCCCGCCTCACCTACCCGCGCACCTTACTCACGGCCAGGGCCGTGCCCCAGGTGCAGGCTTCGCTGGCCGAGCCCGGCCGCCGGGCCATTTTTCAAACGCTGTGGGCCGACGTGCAGGGCACCCCGCCCGCCGACAACACCTCGGCCAGCGGGCGGCGGGCGCGGGCCACCTGGGCCAAAAACGCGGCTTTTGTGCTGCTTCTCGACCGGCAGCCGGCCGGCGCCAGCCTGGCTCCGCTGCCCAGCGAGGCGCACGAAGCGCTAGCGGCCCGCACCCGCGGCCTGCTCGAAAGCCTCAATACTGACGTGGAAGTATTTGCCACCTGGACTGGTACCACGCCCTACACCGAGTGGCAGTGGCGCTCGAAAGAGCTGATTGACTACCTCATCGCCTACGACCTGCTGCGCGGCGCGGGCGAGCCCGCCGACGCGCTGGCCGCCGGCCAAGCCCGGCTTCAGACCTTTGCCGGCAACCTCTACCGGCAGTCGACCACGCCGCTCATGGGCATCACGTTTTACAGCGCCGTCAAAAACAACCACACCCTGATGACGGCCGCCGCCCTAGGCATGGCCGCCGTGGTGCTGCCCGACGCCACCAGCGCCGACGCCAACCAGCAGCCCGCCCGCTGGGCCGGCGCGGGCCTCTATACCATCGACAACGTGCTGTGGCGCGACGCCCAGCGGCAGTCCGACTCGACGCAGGTGGCGGGCTACGCCGAAGGGCCGTACTACTGCAAGTACGCGCTGCTCAACTGCTTACCGCTTTTTCGGGCCATGGGCAATTTTCTGCCCGATGGCCGCTTGCCCTACACCTTCGGCAGCAGCACGCGCAGCATTCGCAACCCGTATTTTGACCCCAAGTACGACCGGCTCTACGAGTGGCTGACGGCCATCCGGCTGCCCGACGGCCGCCTGCCGGCCCTGGAAGACTCCTACGTAGACATGGGGATGCCCGAGCTGGCGCTCACTGGCAAGTCGCAGTACGTCAAGCCGATGTATTACAGCAAAATGTCGGGCACGGGCATGGCCTCCGACCTGGCGCAGCTGCGCGACGCCACCGTGGACATGCGCGCCGCCTGGCTGGCCGCCGCCCTGGCGCCCACCGCGCCCGCGCACCCGGCCCTCACGGTACTGCCGGGCAGCGGCAATCTGATTTTCCGGTCGGGCGCCGACTCGGCGGCTACCTACCTGCACGTGTACGGCCGGGGCGGCACGGCCCAGAGCAACAGCGGCGGCCACAATCAGGGCGACGCCAGCAGCTTCATTTTGCACGCCCAGGGGCAGCTTTTGGCCCTCGACCCCGGCTACCTCAGCTACGGCCGCCGCGCCGAAGTAGGCGCCGCCACCCACCACAACCTGGTGCTGGTAGACGGCGCCGGCCCCGCCCTCGGCGCGCCCGGCGCCACCAACTCGGCGCCTGCCGCCATTCAGCGCGCCTTTTACACGCCGCAGCTGAGCTACGGCGAGGTAACTACGACGTACCAAAACGCCAGCCTCACGCGCAAAACGCTGTTTGTGCGCAGCACCTACTACCTGCTGGCCGATGCCGTGAGCGCCGCCGCGCCCCACGCCTACACCTGGCAGCTGCACGGCTACGGCCTGGAAGGTGCGCCCGGCACGGCCGCCACGGGCACCTTTTTGGGCAACCTGGCCGGGCACGAGGGCACCGGGCAGAAAAACGGCGTGCAGCTGCTGGCCCACGTGGCGGGCACGGGCGGCGCGGGCACCTACTCCACCGCCACCAATCCCCACGAAACCACCTACAACACCGCCGAAAACCACACCACGCTACTAGTGCAGCAGAGCGGCGCGGCCCAAACGCAGTTTTTGGCGGCGCTTTACCCCTACGCCGCGCAGCCGCCCCAAATAGCGACCACCAGCCAGCCTACCACCGCCGCGCTGGCCGCCGCCGCCGATGGCTTCGTGGATGTCGCCTTTGCCCAGGCCGATACCGTGCTGACGGCCGACGCCAGCAGCCGGCTCCCGCAGGCCGTGCAGGCCGATGGGCTGCTGAATTTTTATTCGGCCGAGGCCAATGGCGATTTTGCCCAGCTCTTTATGCAGGCGGGCACCGTGCTGCAAGTAGGCCCCACGGCGGTGCTGACTTCCGCGCGCCGGGCCGATGTGAGCTGGCAGCGCCTCGGCCTCGGCCGCTACGCGGGCTACGCCAGCCGCGCCACCACGCTGCTGCTGGCGCTGCCCACCGCGCCCACCGCCGTGGTGGGCGCGGGCGTGGCCAGCTACGCTTACAACGCTGGCCTTCAGCAGCTACAAGTAGTATTGCGCCAGGCCACCGACTTCACGGTGGCGCTGCCCAAGGGCGGCGCGTCGGCCGCGCCGCTGCCCGTGGTGCTCACCGACTTCAGGGGCCAGCGCCAAGGCGCGGCCGCAGCCCTGAGCTGGCATACGGCCTCGGAGCAGCGCAACGCGGGCTTTGAGGTGCAGCGGCGGCCGGCCGCCACGGCCGATTTTGCCACCATCGGCTTCGTGGCGGGCCGGGGCACGGTGGCCCAAAACACGGGCTACGCCTTCCGCGATGCGGCGGCCCCGGCCGGACTAGTGTACTACCGCCTGCGGCAGCTCGACCTCGATGGCACCGCCACGTACTCGCCCGTAGTGGCACTGGCAGGCGCGGCGCCCGCCGCCGAGGCTACGCTGCTGCCGGTGTTTCCGCAGCCCGCCCACGACCGGCTACGCGTGCAGGTGGCCGGCACCGACCAGCCCGTAACGCTGCGCCTGCTTGACAACCTGGGCCGCGTGGTGCGCCAGCAGCAGTGCCAGGCCGAAGCCCAGCTGGATGTCGGCGGGCTGCCGGCCGGCATCTACCACCTGCTGGCAATTGACGCGGCCGGGCAGCCGCTGGCCGGCCGCCAAAAAGTCGTCATTCAGCCGTAGCGCGAACTTTCCAGTTCGCGTTACGCCTGCAAGCTCGCGCTACGGCCGGGCCAGCGCGCCGCCCGGCCGCTGGTAGCCTTCCCAAAACTCGGGGCGGTAGGGCACCTCCGGCGCGACTGGCCGCGGGCCTTTGGCGGGCGGCGCGGGCGCGGGGCCGGGCGCGGGCAGCGGCGCGAAGTAGCTTTCGGTAAACGACTGCGTGTGGAAGGGTTTTTGGCCCAGCTGGCGGCCCGCACTGGCCGACTGCCCCACGCTGCGGCGCACGTAGTAGCGGCCGTTAGCCGCCTTAGCGTAGTCCACGATATGGGTCGTGCGGTCGTCGGTATATACGTTGGCGTAGAGGCGCGCGATGGGCGACGGGCGGCCGTAGTACTTGCGGGCGGTGGCGTTTACCTGAGCCGTATCATCTTGCCACAGTGCCTCGTAGCGCAGCACGGCGTAGTCGCGGCGGCGCACTAGCAAGCGCCCCTGGTACACGCCCGTGAGGTAGGTGCCCGCGCTGCGCAGGTTGGCTTTTTGGGCGGCGAAGCTCAGCACGTACAGCGTGTCGGCGCCCTGAAAGCGCTGGCTGTCCAGCTTGAGCAAAAATTTCTTGGCCCCGCCCGGCTTGAACAACGGGGCGGTGCGAATGGGGTCGGCGGCGGCCAGCAGGTAGCCCTGCGGGTTGCCGTACTTGTCGGCTTCCGCGATGGTATTGATGAGCCGGCCCTGCTGCGCCACCACGTGCCGCTGCTCTACCTGCTGAAAAACATCGTCTTCGTGCCCCAAAAAGCCCCGCGTGAAGTGCCGAAACCCGGCCGGCACCCGCAGCCGGCTCACCGTTTCCACTTCCAGCTTTAGCGTGTCAAAATTGCTGAGGCGGCGGTGCGTGTACACTTGGGCGGCGTAGTCCTGCTGCTCATAATTGGCTGGTATTCGCCTTACTACGTTTTTTAAAATGGCCTCCGGCGTGGGCGGTGCGCTGCCCAGCACCCGCACGGCGTCGAGGGCGTAGGCGGCGGGCGCGAGCAACACGGTCAGTTCCTCGTTGCCCACCGGCGACTGCACCGTGGCGGCGTCGTAGCCCAGGCTGCTCACTTGCAGGCGCGTCGGCCCCGGCAGCGGCAGCGCAAAGCGGCCGCTAGCATCGGCCACGGTGCCCTGGCCCTGGCCGGGCAGCACCACCGCCGCGTAGGGCACCGCCCGGCGGCTGCGCTGGTCGAGCACCACGCCCCGCACCGTGCGCAGCCCCGACACGTCGGCCACCTGCACCACCCGCCGCACCGTGCTGCCCGCCCGGCCGGGCGCGGGGTTGAGCGAACCCGGCGGCGTGCGGCGGGCGGCTTGGGCAGCGGCCGAAGTATCGGCCACCGCCGCTGCGCTATCGGCGGCCAGCCAGTGCGGAGGCGCCACGCTGCGCAAAAACAGGAAGCCATCAACCACCTCGCTCCAGGGGCCGGCCAGCGGCTGGTAGTCAAAGGCATAGGCCGTGAGCTGCTGGCCCGCCGCCTGGTGCTTGAGGCTCACGAAAGCGTAGGGCGTGTTCAGCGTCAGCAGGCTGGCCTCCAGCGTGCCGGGGGCAGGCGGCGGCACGGCCACGCCCGCCGTGCCCGGCAGGCCGTGGGTGCCGCCCCCGGCCAGCGTACCCAAGATGTACACCTGCTCGGCGCCCAGGGCGGCTTTCACGGCGCGGCCCATGGGCTGGTAGGCGCGC
>JAKONR010000217.1 GCA_022701825.1 Hymenobacteraceae bacterium
GAGGCCATGCTCGACGCCTACAACAAGGGCGAATTCAAGCTGGTGCAGCTCGAAGGGCGGCCCGACAACCTGACCCCCGCGCCCCGCCCCGGCGACCCCGCGCCCGCCAAGGATGCCGGCTACCGCAGCCTGCTCGAATAGGCGCCCGTCATGCTGAGCGAAGCGCAGTCGAAGCATCTCTGCCGGATAACTAATCTCTAACGCCAGCAACGAAGCGATAGAGATGCTTCGACTGCGCTCCGCTCAGCATGACGGGCGTAGTCAGCAACCAGCAACCAGAAACAACCTTTTTCTATCTCTTCCTCATGCAAAACCTGACTGTCGCCGGTCGCCTCCTGATTACGGCTATAATCCTGATTGGCATTTACTTCGGTATCCGCTACTTCACTAGCAACCGCGAATTTGCCCCGGCCACTACCACGGCTACTACTACCAGCCCGGCCGCGCCCACTGCGGCCAAGGCGGGTGAAACCACTGCGCCCGCTGCCGCCACTACCAGCGGCGGGCGCGCGCCCTTTGCCTACACCGCGCCCGAGCCCACCAACGGTCGGCTGCGCGGCGTGGTGGAGCTAGGAGCCAGCGGCTTCAACTCGTTTATCGTGCGCACCGATGCCCAGCACAACTGGAAGCTCGGCAAAGCTGAGTTTGGCAACAGCCTGGTAATGGAGAACATGGCCACCGACGACGACGTGCGGATGGGCCTGAAATCGTATATCGGCAAGATGCTCGACAACGGCGTAGCGGGCCGCGATATTCACTTCGTAGTAAGTTCGGGTGCGCTCAAGGCGGCGGGTACCCAAAAGATTATCAACCAATTGAAGAAGCTCGGCTACGTGGTGAATACCGTGACGCCCGAGAAGGAAGGTGCGCTGGGGTTGCGCTCGGTGCTGCCGCCAAGCTACGCCGACAAGGCGTTTGTGGTAGACATCGGCTCAGGCAACACCAAGATTTCGTGGCTGGCGGGCGGCGCGCCCAAGTCGGTGGAAACCTACGGGGCCAAGTATTTTGAGAAAAGCGTGGATGATGCCACCGTGGCGGCCGACGTGAAGGCCAAGGCCGGGCAGGTGCCGGCCAGCCTGCGCTCGACCTGCTTCATCATCGGCGGCATCCCGTTTGAGCTGGCCAAAAAGGTGCGCAAAGGCACCGAGCGCTACACCGTGCTCGACGCGGCCAGCGCCTACCAGCTCGACAATGCCAAGGGCAAAGCCGGCCTGAATATCTACCGCGCAGTAGCCGAGGCCACGGGCTGCCAGCAGTTTGTGTTTGATTGGGACGCCAATTTCACCATCGGCTACTTGCTGACGCTGCCGCAGTAAATGGCTTGTAGCATAAGCTTTAGCTTGTGAGCGTTCGCCCGTATTTGCGGGCGCTCACAAGCTAAAGCTTATGCTACATTTGCGCTTATGCCCGCCACGCCGCCGCCGCCAACCCCACGCCAACCCTGGGGGCCAATCGTGGCCTGGCGCTGGCTGCGGCGGCGCTTCAATTTTTCGCGGGTCGAGGCGCGGGGCTTTGTGTTGCTACTCTTACTAATGCTGGGGGTGGTAGTGCTGCCCATGCTGCTGCGCCCGGACGACCCCGACTACCTGCCTGCCGCCGACCAGCAGCAGCTAAACGGCTGGGCCAAAGAGCTATCGGCGCGGCTGGCGATTACCGATTCGGTAGAGCGGCAGCGCTACCGCAGTCGCCGCGATTTTGGGGGCGGGCGCGCCAGCCGCTACCCCACGGTGCTGCGGGTGCCGCTCGCACCCTTCGACCCCAACGCACTGAGCGCCACCGACTGGGAGGCGCGCGGCGTGCCGCACTTCGTGGCCGGTCGCATCGTGAATTATGGGCAGAAGGCGGGCGGCTTTAAGGCCAAAGCGCAAGTGCAGCGCATCTACGGCCTGCCCGATTCGGTGTACCAGCGGCTGGCGCCGTTTATGCAACTGCCCGACGCGCTGCCCGGCCGCCCCGACTACGCCGCCCGAAATGGTGCCCCCGGCGCGCCCTTTGCCGCGAACACTGCCAATCGCCCGGCGCGCAAGCCGGCGCACTTGCTGCCCTTCGACCTCAACAAGGCCGATACTACCCAACTCCAACAGATAAAGGGCATCGGCCGGGGCCGGGCCAAGTGGATAGTCATTCGGCGCAACGAGCTGGGCGGCTACGTAGACGAGGCGCAGCTAGCCGACGTATTCGTGCTGCGCGACGCGCCCGACCTCGTGGACAGCCTGCGCAAGTACACGTTCGTGACGCCCGGCTTCGTGCCCCAAATGGTGAATATCAACTTCGCCACCTTCGATGAGCTGTGGCCGCACCCCTACGTGGGCAAGCCGCTGGCCCGCCTCATCGTGGCATTCCGCAAGCAGCACGGGCCATATAAAACGCCCGAGGACTTGCGCCAAATTAAGATTTTGAAAGAAGAAAGCTTTGCCAAGCTGCGGCCCTACGTGCGCTGCGAGTGAGGCATTGGAAAGCTGCTTTTGCGGCGTACGTGAAAGGTAAGGGTAGGCAGGCTTGCAGCGTTCTCGCTAGCTGGCAAATGGTGAAACCGACTGCTGCGCCATTGTTACTACTCGTTGCAGCCAGTCGTATCCTGCCACACGCCTGAGCTTGCTAAGTAGCTCGATAGTAATATTTTGCTGCCCCAGCAACGCGCCCGCTACCTGCCCGGCCAGGGAAGCATTGGTATCTGTATCGCCGCCGGCGGCTATGGCGGCGGCTAGCATAGCACGAAGCCCCAGGCGCGGCACCTGCGAAGCGCAGAATAAGGCGAAGGGTACCGAATCGACTACGTAGCCGCTCGTGCCCAGGCGCGCCACGTCGGCGATGGTGGGCTGGCCGGGTAGCGCTCGAATCTCCAGTAGCCGGTCGCGCACGCGGGTATCGGGTAGCTGGGGCAGCAGCAGCGCCAGTAGTGGCTCGGTGCCCGTCCAGCGCCCCGCTAGGCTGGCCCTGATGGCCAGCACCACGGCCAGCGCGCCCGCGTAGGCGTCGGGGTGGTGGTGGGTGATGCGACAAAAATCGGATAGCTCAGCAAGGGAATACTTCTCCCAGAAGGCAAAGGGGGCCATTCGCATGGCTGCCCCATTGCCGGCCCCGTACTCCCCGGCCCGGCCCACTTGGCTCCAGTCGCCGCCTGCTTGTAGTTCACGTAGCGCTTTTAGCGTGCTGGCTCCGAGCCCGGTGAATAAGCCACGGCTGTAAGCGTTTGCCAGAGATGCCGCCAGTTGCACGGGCGTGAGGTGAGGCCACTGGCACAAGGCTTCCAGCGTTATCAAGGTGAGTTGGGTGTCATCAGTTAGCTGCCAGGCGGGCCGGCTGATGGGTGGTGGCTGTAGATAAAAGGTATTGCTCTCGCGGGGCTTAGGTAGGTTTTCGTAGCTGCTTCCCCACGCATCACCGATGGCTCCAGCTAGTAGGCAGCCCGCTAATCGCTCCTGCTTGTGCATGAATAATGATGTATTTCGCAGTTGTGTTTATTGTTTAAGTAGTTACATACTGTCATTTCCGCATCGGCGTTGTAGTATTGCCCAGCCGTTTTTGCCTCACTAGCTGTTTGCGGGGCCTCACTAATGCAATGGCCGGCTACACAACTCATTGCTATGAATCTACTTCGCTACCCTAAGAAGCTAGCCTTATTACTACTGCTGCTGAGCAGCCTAAGCGGGCTGTGCGCCCAGGCCCCGGCCTTGCCCATTCAGTGCCTGCCCGCCGGGCCGCAGGCCAGCTACGCCCCGCTGCGGCAGGCGCTGCGCGGGGTGCGGGTGGTGATGCTGGGCGAGCAAACGCACTACGATGGCACCACATTTGAAGCCAAGGTAGACCTGATTCGCTACCTGCACGACTCGCTGGGCTACACTACCCTGGCTTTTGAGGGCGACATGTACGCACTCGACAAAGGCCGGCGCGAGCTGGCCGCCGGCAAGCCCGCGCTAGCGGTGCTCCAAGACTGCGTGTACCGGGGCAACTGGTCGGGCACGGCCGAGTTCGCGGGCCTGGCCGACTACCTGCACACGCACCCCCGGCTGCGGCTGGCGGGCTTCGACTGCCAGCAAAGCGGCGAGTACACCGAAGAGATGCTGCTGCCCGAGCTGCGCGCCTTTCTGGCCCAGGACCCGCGCACGCGCTGGGCCGAAACCGATTTTTACCCGGCCAAGGAGCTGCTGGCCGAGCTTTCGCAGGGCGACTTTGGCCAGCAGGCCCGGCACGCGGCCGACACCGTGCGGCTGACCCGCTGGCTGACCCGCGCCCGGGGCTCGCTGAACTACCTGGCTACCCACGCGCCCCGGCAGGCCGAGCGCGTGGCCTTCTGGCGGCAGTGGCTGCGCTCGGCCGAAGGCACGATGCGCAATGCCCTGGCGGCGCACCACGGCCAAACCCGCCCGGTGCAGAATGGGCGCGACGCCCTCATGGCCGACAACCTGCTGTACCTGGCCCGGCAGCCCGAGCACCCCAAGATTATCGTGTGGGCGGCCTCCTACCACCTGGCCAACCGCCTGCTGACCGCCGACCTCGACGACCCCACCACGGCCCGCTACGTGCGCCAAATGGCGAAGGCCCAGTGCGAAGACTCGACCTCGGCCCGCGAAATGCTGACCGGGGCCGTGCCCATGGGCCAGCTCGTGAAGGCGCAGCTCGGCGCGGCCGTCTACGCGCTGGGCTTCGTGGCCTACACCGGCACCTACGGCCGGGTGGGCGAGGCGGCCTCGCTGCACGAGGTGCTGCCCCCGCCGCCCGCCAG
>JAKONR010000227.1 GCA_022701825.1 Hymenobacteraceae bacterium
GGCGCAAATCGTGGCCCGTGAAGATGCCCAGCGCCTGCATCCGCGCCGCCGTGGCCGGCCCGATGCCGTGAAACTGCCCCACCGCCAGCCCCTCCACGAAGGCCGCGCCCTCGTGCGGCCGAATCACGAACTGCCCGTCGGGCTTGCGGTAGTCGGAGGCCAGCTTGGCCAGAAATTTATTGTAGGAAATGCCCGCCGAGGTCGTGAGGCCGGTTTCGTCCTTGATGCGGGCGCGCATTTCGCGGGCCCACTGCGTAGCGGTGGCGTGGGGCGGCAGCTGCTCGGTCACGTCCAAATACGCCTCATCCAGCGACAGCGGCTCGATGAGCGGCGTATAATCGGCCATGATGGCGCGCACCTGCTGCGACACGGCGCGGTAAACTTCGAAGCGCGGCTTCACGAAAATAAGCTCGGGGCAGCGGCGGCGGGCGGTGCTCGACGGCATGGCCGAGCGCACGCCAAACTGCCGCGCCTCGTAGCTGGCGGCCGCCACCACACCCCGGTCGCGGGCGCCGCCCACGGCCACGGGGCGGCCGCGCAGGGCGGGGTCGTCGCGCTGCTCCACGGAGGCGTAAAACGCATCCATATCGAGGTGAATGATTTTGCGAACCATTTAGTTGGCTGTTAGCCACTGGCTTTTGGCTGTTAGCTTTCTCGCTCTGTTGAGGGAGCTAACAGCCAAAAGCCAGTAGCTAACAGCCTGAAAAAAATCAGCAATACCCCGCCGCCTTATACACCACGTACCCAGCCATTTCGTGCAGCAGCAGGCTCCAGCGGCTTAGCGCGTCGATGTTGGGCACCAGCCAGTAATCGGGCGTCCAGCTACGATTGCTGGTGTAGAAATCGGCCGCAAAAGGCTGCGGGTGCAGGCCCACTTTGGCGAAGCAGCCAATGGCCCGCCGCTGGTGAAAGGCCGACGTAACCAGCACCAGCGACTTGATATCAAGGTGCTTCGCCAGCAGCTCTTTGGTGAACTTGGCGTTTTCGCGAGTGTTGCGGCTGCGCTCTTCGAGCAAAATATCGGCCGCCGGCACGGCCGCCAGGCGCAGCAGCGTGGCCAGGTCTTTGGCCTCTGTGTTGGCCACGCTCAGCACCGCGCCCGAGCCGCCCGTGATGATGATGCGCCGCGCCCGCCCCGCCCGGTAGAGCCACAAGGCGTTGGTGAGGCGGTCGGCGCCGTGCTGCAAATACACTCGGTCGTGCGGCGACTTTTGGCCGCTCGTGATGCCCGTAAGCAGCACCACGGCATCGGCTGGGGCCACGGCGCTCAGCGGCACGGGCGGGCGCTCCCAGGCTAGCAGCGCCTCATTTACCAGGGCATTATTGGTGCCCAGCAGCACCAGCAGGCAGGCCCCGCGCAGCCAGCGGCGCTGGGCCCGGCCGCCGGGCCGGGCGGCCAGCGCCCCCAGCAGCAGGGCCACCAGCCACACGGCCGGCAGCAGCACAAAATCGAGGGTTTTGGAGAGGAGAAAAAACAAGGCGCGGCGCGGTCAAAAAAGCAAAACTACGTTGGTCATGCTGAGCGCAGCGAAGCAGCTCTGCCGCACCTTTGGACGAAGCGGTAGCGCTGCTTCGCTACGCTCAGCATGCCCAACGCAGTTTCCGTTTACGCTACAGTGCCTACTTCACTGGCATAAACGCCCGCAGGCGCTCTAGCTGCGCCACCACCTGGGGCTCTTCGGTGAGGGCGTCGCACTCGAGCAGGCGGCCCTGGCAGTAGCTCACGAAAAAGGGCGCGGCCTTCTGCTCCATCATCTTTTTGGCCACCGGGTTTTGGTCCACGTTGAGGCGAATGAAGAGAATGCCCACGTTTTCAGGCGCGTCCACAAACTTGTTGAACGGCGGCGCGAGGCTTTCGCAGATGGCGCAATTTTCGGAGGTAAACTTGGCAAACACCTTCAGGTGCTCGTGGATGAGGCGGCGCAGGTGCTCGTCGTCGGCATCGACCACGTGCTGGCGGGCTTCTTCGTTCATAAGGCGGGAGTGGGAACTATTGGCGGCTAAACCCGGCAGTGCGGGCAAAGGTTCGAAGGGCAAAAATACCGCCTAACGCCGCAGCATCAGCTCGCGGATGTATTTGACGGGCGCGCTGCCGTAGCTCAGAAACTGCTCGTTGAAGTTCTTGACGCTGAATTGCGCGCCCTGCTTTTGCTTTATTTCATCGCGCAGGGCCACTATTTCGGTATAGCCCGTGAAGTACGAGCTGAGCTGCACCTGGCTCAGCGTGGCACGGTGCCACTTGTTGCGCGCCTCGGCCTCCTCCTGAAAGCCCGCCCCGGTAAGCAGCGCCACCACGTCTTTTTCGCTGGCATTTTGGGTCTGGATGAGGTTATCGACCACCGCGTTGAGGGTCGAGCGCATGTTCCACTTGTCCCAGAGCAGCCATATTTCGTCGGAGTTTTCACCGTAGCCAGCTTCCAGCATCATGCGCTCGGCATACACGGCCCAGCCCTCAATCATGGCCCCGTTGCCAAAAATACTTTTCACCAGCGAGGGCGAGCGGTTGGCGTACACGAGCTGCGTGTAGTGCCCCGGTATGGCCTCGTGGATGTTGAGAATCTGCAAGGTATAGTCGTTGTACTCGCGCAGGTAGCTCTCGGCCTGCTGGGCCGTCCAGGTCGGCGGCAGCGGCTCCACGTTGTAGTAGGTGTTGGCCTGCTTGTCGTAGGGGCCGGGGGCCGATACGCTGGCGCCCGCCCCGCTGCCGCGCATATACAGCGGCGTTTCGCGCACCACCAGCGGCTTGCTGGGGTCCTGGGTCAAGAGCTTGTGGTCGTTCACGAACTTGGTGAGCGTCGGAATCTGGCGCTTCACCGCGTCCACGAAGCCCTCGCGGGGCGCGTGCTTCAACGTCAGCTTATCAATGACTTGCCGGATAAGCTGCATCGTATCTTTCGGCACCGGCTGGCCGGCGCAGTACTTTGGGAAGAGCCGCGCCGCCCGCCGGCCCATGTCGTGCAGCAGGGCGGCCTGGTGCTGCTGGGCCAGCTGAAACACCTCGCTGGCCGAGTAGCGCGACTGAATATCCAGGGCAAACTTGCGGTCAAAAAGCGCCTTGCCGATGCGAAACGAGCGAAATTCCTTGCCCGTGAGCACGTCCTTTTTCAGAAAGTCGATATAGCCCTGCACCGCTTTTTGGGCCCCCGCGATGCGCTGGGTCAGGAGCTGCTTTTCGGCCGCGCTTAGGCCCGACTTCCGCACCGAGTCGGCCAGCGCGGGGCCAAATACGGCCAGGCCGCCCTCGTTCTGCTTCACGGCCAGCTCGGCGTGCTCGCGGGTGGGGCCGGTGATGTTGGCCTTGGCGGCCGCGTAGTAGGCCGGGGCCTGGGCTAGCTTATCGGAGATATTGCGCAGGCGGCGCGCCAGCGGGTAGTGGCGGCCGGCCAGCAGGTCGCCCACGCTGGCCCCGAGGTTGTAGCTGGCGGGGTTCCACTGCCAGCTTTTGAGCGTGTCGGCGTACCAGCGCTGCGCGCGCAGCTCGTTGCCGAGCAGCCGGTAGTCTATCTGGTTGCTGGCCGACAGGCTATCGAACCCAAAACCCGCCAATGCGCCCAGCTTCTGGGCTACGAAGGCCGCTTCGCGCCGCCGCTGGGCCTCGTCGGGTATCACCAGCAGCGAGTCGTACTTGTGAAAGCCCATCGCGGAGGCGTAGTCGGGGTTCTGTTTCCAGAGGTCCAGGATGAGCTGGTTTTTGAAGCGGTCGAAGCGGGCGTCGGCCACCGCCACGGCGGAGTCGGCAGTTTTGGTATCGGGGCTGGTGCAGGCGGGCAGGGCCAGCGCCAGCAAGGGCAGGTAGCGAAGGTGCATGAGCGTAGGGGAAGCCGGGCGGGCGGCGGCCCGGCGTGGGGCGGCAAATAACAGCCGAAACGGCAAGATGGCGCCCGGGCCACCTGCGCCGGGCTGCCCGGGCGCGGGGTACTGCACGGCTACCCGCTCTGGGTACTGGCTATTAGCTTGTGGCGTATCTTCATTATAGGTTCATCTAGCGCCATTCAGCGCGAACCGCTTCCACGCTATTACTCAATAGATTATTCATTCTTCCCCGCTTCCGGGAGCGCCGCCCGCTGGTGCCCACCAAAGCGCAACCCCTACCGCATGATTACGGTTACTAAAACATTTCTCCCACCACTCGACACCTATCAGCAGCTTTTACAAGGAATCTGGGACCGCGGGCAACTAACCAACGGCGGGCCGATAGCCGAGCAGCTAGAGCACGCGCTGCGGCGGCATTTGGGCGTGAAGCACCTGCTGTACGTGAGCAATGGCACGCTGGCCTTGCAGCTGGCCATCAAGGCGCTGGGCCTGACGGGCGAGGTCCTCACGACCCCGTTTTCTTACGTAGCCACCACGAGCAGCCTGGTGTGGGAAAACTGCCGGCCCGTGTTCGTCGATATCGACCCGCGCAGCCTGTGCCTGAACCCGGCGCTCATCGAAGCCGCCATTACGCCGGCTACGCAGGCCATTTTGGCCACCCACGTTTTTGGCTTTCCGTGCGCCACCGAGGCCATCGAGCAGGTGGCGCGGCGGCACCGGCTGCGCGTCATTTATGACGCGGCCCACGCGTTTGGCGTGCAATACCGGGGGCAGTCGATTCTGAACTACGGCGATATTTCCACGCTTAGCTTCCACGCTACCAAACTGTTTCACACCGGCGAGGGCGGCGCCGTCGTTACCAGCAGCGACGAGCTGGCCGAGAAGCTGGCGTACATGCGCAATTTTGGCCACCAGGATGCCAACACCTTTATCGGGCTGGGCATCAATGCTAAAAATACGGAACTGCACGCCGCGCTCGGCCTGTGCGTGCTGCCGCACGTGCCGGCGCTTATGCGCCGCCGGCAGGCGCTCACCGCCGAGTACCACCGCCTGCTGGCCCCCACCGCCGTGCAGTGCCTGGCGGCGCTGATTGGGGCGAGCAACTTCTCCTACTACCCCGTTTTGCTGCCTTCGGAAGCGCACCTGCTGGCCGTGGTGGCAGCGCTGGGCGAGGCCGCTATTTTTCCGCGTCGCTACTTCTACCCCGCCCTCACGGCGCTGCCCTACGTGGCCGCCGGAGCGGCGGCGTGCCCGGTCGCCACCGACGTGGCCGGCCGGGTGCTGTGCCTGCCGCTGCACCACGACCTCACCGAGGCCGACTTGGCACGCATCGTCGCCATTATCCGCCGCCACGTATAAGGCCGTGGGGATGCGCGTCGCCATCATGCAGCCTTATTTGCTGCCGTACCTGGGCTACTTTCAGCTGCTGCACCGCGTCGATACGTTTGTGCTGCTCGACGATGTGGCCTTCATCAACAAGGGCTGGATTAATCGCAACCAGCTACTGGTCAACGGAAAGCCGCACCTATTTACCATCCCGCTGGCCGGCAGCTCGCAAAACAAGCTCATCCGGGACATTCGCCTGCTCCCCGACGACCGCGCCCGGCGCAAGCTGCTCGCCACCATCCGGCAGGCCTACCGGGCCGCGCCACAGTTCGCGCGCGCGTTCCCGCTGGTCGAAGCCGTGCTGCTTTCCCCAGAGCCAGACCTTACTACGCTGGTGGCTAACAGCTTATCGCTCATTAACGAATACGTTGGCCGGCCCGTGCCGCTCGTGCGCAGCTCGGCCCTGGCCAAGCCCAGCCACGCCACCGGGCAGGCGCGCATCCTTGCCATCTGCCGCAGCCTGGGGGCCAGCGACTACGTGAATATGGCCGGGGGCGCGTCCTTGTACGCCGCGCCCGACTTTGCGGCCCAAGGCATCAAGCTACACTTTTTGCAGCCCTCCCTGCTGCCTTACCCGCAGGGCAGCGGGGCCTTTGTACCGGG
This sequence comes from Hymenobacteraceae bacterium, assembly GCA_022701825.1. Classification (GTDB taxonomy): domain Bacteria; phylum Bacteroidota; class Bacteroidia; order Cytophagales; family Hymenobacteraceae; genus Hymenobacter. The sequence goes on from JAKONR010000227.1 coordinate 5,803, forward strand.
CCTGTCCATTGTCGATGTACTGATGCATAATTCCCCGGTTCGCGTTCGCGAACTGTTTGAGTGGGCTCTTTAGTGGTATATTTCATTGTTTTTTCATAATAATTACAATGAGTGCGCCCCTCCCTACGCCCCAATTTCCCCAGCAAGTGATTGTGGACCAGTGCGAAGCCTACCTGGCCGCGCACGGCGACAGCCACCAGGGCGTGGGCTGGCCCAGCTACGCCGATGCCCAGGTGCGCTACCGCGTGATGCTCGACGGGCTACTGGCCGCCGCCCAGCCCGGCCAGCCAGTGCGGGTGCTCGATTTTGGCTGCGGGCCGGCGCAATTCTACGAGTTTTTACAGCGCCAAAACCTGCCTTTTATCGAGTACTACGGGCTCGATATCTCGGAAAACTCCCTGGCCCTGGCCCGCAGCAAGTTTCCCGAGCGGCCGTTTTACTGCCTGGATGTGCTGCAAAACCCGGCGGCACTCCCTGATTTTGATTACCTCGTTTTGAACGGCATTTTCACGCAGAAATGCACGCTCAGCTTTGAAGAAATGTGGGCCTACTGCCAGGCGCTGCTGCGCACGCTCTGGCCCAAAACCAGGCGGGGCCTGGCCTTCAATGCCATGACCAAGCAGGTCGATTGGGAGCGCGACGACTTGTTTCACTTGCCGCTGGATGGGCTGGCGGCCTTCCTCAAACGAGACCTGACCCGGCATTTCACCTTTCGCCACGACTACGGCCTGTACGAGTACACGACCTATTTATTTAAGGAGCCCAATCACTAATCTATTCATTAGCAGCCCCTAGACAGTCTACATATTTTTCAGGTAAGGAGGACGATGAACCAGCCAATGGTAAGTGTGTGGTTGATTACCTATAATCACGAGGCCTACGTGGCCGAAGCCATTGAGGGCGTGCTGCGCCAGCAAACGACCTTCGCGGTTGAGCTCATTATTGGCGAAGACTGCTCTACCGATGGCACGCGCGCCATCGTGCAGGCTTATCAGCAGCGCTACCCCGAGCGGATAACGCTGTATTTGGCCGAGCAAAATATGGGGATGCTCGGCATTTTGCGCCCCACCTATGCGCTGTGCCGGGGCAAGTACGTGGCCATGCTCGACGGCGACGACTACTGGACCGACCCGCTGAAGCTGCAACGGCAAGTAGACCAGCTCGAAGCGCGGCCCGATGCCCGCTTTAGCTTTCACCAGGTGAGTACGCTGGCCCAAAATACCGGCCACGTGGCCCAAGCCCCCGAGCCTGCCTGGGGCAGCGTGCCGGGCGAGGTGTGCCTGGAAGACCTGCTGCGCCGCGGCAACGTAGTCGTGACGCTGTCGGTGCTCTTTCGCCACGACCTGGGGCCGCTGCCCGACTGGTTTTACGAGCTTCCCTACCCCGACCTGGCGCTCTACTTTCTGCTGCTCAGGCACGGCGGCACCGGGCTCTACCTGCCGGCCAACATGGGCGTGTACCGGGTGCACGAGGGCGGCTGGTTTAGCGGCATGCCGAGCCAGCGGCGCTACTACTACGGCACTCGGTTTCTGGAAGCCATCACCCCGCACCTGCCCCAGCGGTACCAGGATTTGCTGGTGCACGAGCTGCACCACCACTACTACGAGTCACTGGTGCTCTCGCTCAAGGAGTTTAGGCTGGGCACCGCCACCAAGCAGTGGCTGCGGCTCGGCATCCACGACACGGCCACGGCCACGCACCGCCCCAAGCGCTGGCCCCATGGCCTGCTGCTGACGAGCCTGAAGTACACGGGGCGGATGCTGCACAAGCTGGCGGCCAGCCACCGGCACGCGCAGGCGGCTTAGGCGAGCGGTTTCCATTGGCTACCAAAGCCTGCCGTGGCGGGCCCCGCGCCGCAAGCGCGGCCAAAGTCGGCCTTTTAGGGCTGCCCGGGGGACGATTGTGGCGCGGGGCCCACTATACCAATCACGCTGTGCCTAAGCTCCAGGGCAAGCTAACCGCCCCACTCGGCCCGGTCTTTGCATCTTTGGGGGCCGGTTTGGGTTGGCGGTAACGCATTAACCGCCATGTCCAAACCGGCCTTTCCTGTATCCTATGTTTAGAGCCGTATCCCGTCCTTATCTGCTAAGCCTTGGCTTGGCGCTCGCGCCCGCCGCCGCCTTTGCCCAGGCCACTACCACCACGCCGCCCCCCGCCGAAGCGCCAGCTGCCGCTACTCCTCCACCCCCGCCCGCCCCGGCAGCCCAGCGCTCGCCCGAGGAAATTCAGGCCCAGGCGCTCGCGCAGGCGCAGGCCACGGTGCTGCTGCTCACGCGGCGCGTCGATAGCCTGCGGCAGTCGTACCGCCAGCAGCAGCGCGTGTACACCGAGCTGGGCGGCAAGTTTAATAGCTTTATCACGGGCCAGAAGCTAAGCCAGACTACCCGCTTCTCGCTGGCCAAGAGCAACGTGAAGGCCACCGCCGACCTGCTGCAGGTGTGCCACAGCCGCTTGTCGCAGCTGCGCGCCCTCACCCAGGCCCTGCGCAATGCCAACGAGCAGGCTGCCCTCTCCTCGCCCACCGACGCCAACCCACTGGGCATTTCGCTGGTCGATTATACCAAGTCGCTGGTGACGACCAAGGTGGTGGACAAAAACCGGGGCAACCGCCTCGTGGACCTCGCCACCCACCTCACCAGCAATTCGCTCGTGAAGACCATCCCCACGGTCGGCCCCATGCTCAACGCCGTGAGCGAGCTGCTCACCAGCGTGCGCGCCAACAGCCTCAGCAGCGACGGCTTTTCAGCCGCCCAGGTCAAGACCATCGAAACTGGCCTCAAGCCCACGCTCAGCTTTTTTAGCGCCCTCGACGCCGCCCGCGCCGACAACCAGGCCTCGCTGCTCACGCTTGATAACGAGCTGAGCGTGCTCCAGCACCAGCTCAGCCAGCTTTACCGGCCTTACGTGCAGCTGGCGGCGTACCAGGAAGATATTTCGGCCTACTACACCGCGCCGCCGGTGGGCCAGCCCGCCACCAACTCGCTCGATGTCACCAACATCAGCCGCATGAGCAACTACGTGGCTACCAACCTGCCGGCCCGCTTCACGGCCCTCGACCAGGCCTTTGCCCGCGCCCAAAACCAGCCCGACATCCTCGACCCTGATAGCTACCTGACACCCGCCAACAACTCGGCCGAGCAGGTGGTGCAGGTGGCCACCCAGCTCCAGAGCCTCACCGACCGCCTGCCCGTCATCACGGCCCAGTACAGCGCCGCCATCCGGGCGGCCATCGCCCAGGGCCAGCAAGATGGCCTGATAAAAGCCGACCGCGCCACCAAGGTTATCGCCGAAGAAACCGCCCGCGCCAAAGCTGCCGCCGAAACCTACCAGCAGGCCCGCGCCTCGGAGCGTTTTGGCGAGACGCTGGCGAATGTGAAGCCGCTGTTCAAGCTGTATTAATTCGGCCAGTAGCTTGGACTTTGTAGTCCGAGCGTTCGCGCAGCTCGCATCCACGTTAGGCTTGCAGAAACGGCTGCTTTTGCGCGCGCAAGAGCAGCCGTTTTTTGCTTAAATCAAAATCTTCGCAAAGCGCC
>JAKONR010000242.1 GCA_022701825.1 Hymenobacteraceae bacterium
CTCGGTGGCTACCACGCCGGAGCCGCCAAAGGTGGGATAACAGACAATGCCGATGTTCATGGAAGGGGAAAAGTAGGCGAGGGGCTAACCGAATAGCGCGCCGGATGTTGGGAATGCAAGGCTTTGTGGGGTGAAAAGAAGTCGCGCGCAGGGCGGAAAAGTCCAGCCGCAGCCTCGTTTTCTCGTATTCAGCGCAACTTTGCTTAACATTAACGAAACCTTGCGCGTAATACCTAATGAAATCTTCTCTTTACTTACTGGCTACCCTGGCGCTGCCCCTCGCCGCCCACGCCCAGCGCCAGCCAGCCCCCGCCAAAGCCACCCCCGCCACTACCGACGCCCGCGCCGCCATCCGCGAAAGCGACATTAAAAAAGACCTCTACGCCCTGGCCGCCGACCACTACCGCGGCCGCGAAGCTGGCACGCTCGACGAGCTGCGCGCCTCGGCGTGGCTGGCCGAGCAGGCCCGCGCCATCGGCGCGCAGCCGGCCGGCGACGATGGCACGTACTTCCAGTTCTTCGAGATTCAGCGCCTGCGCCTCACTACCAGCAGCCAGCTCAGCATCGGCGGCCGCAAGCTGGTGCCCAACCACGACGCCATCGTGTTTGCGCCCCTCACGGCTAGCGTAAACGTGCCGCTGGTGTGGGTGGGCACCGGCACCGCCGCCGAGCTGGCCAAAGCCGACGTCAAAGGCAAGGCCGTGGCACTGCAATTTTCGGGCGAGGTGCCGGCCGGCCTCAGCTTCCGGCGCTTTTTGGTGGCCACGCTACGCGACCGCACCGCCGAGCTGGCCAAGGCCGGCGCGGTGGCTGTCGTCTTCGTGGGCGATGCCCGCGCCCAGGCCGTGTACGAGCACTGGGGCCACACCTACGAGCGCGGTCGCTACGACCTACCCGGCGGCCCCAACCTGAAAATAACCGCCCCCGTGCCCACCATCTGGCTGCCCGCCAGTGCCCTGAGCTGGGCGCAACAGCCCGGCCAGCAGCTGGTGGCCGACCTGCGCACCGAAACCTTCAAATACCCGTCGGTGAACGTGCTGGCCAAAATACCGGGCACCGACGCGCAGCTTAAAAGCCAATACGTGCTCTTCGGCACGCACCAGGACCACGACGGCGTGCGCGAGGCCGTGGCCGGCGACTCCATTTACAATGGCGCCGACGACAACGCCACCGGCTGCTCGGCGGTGCTGGCCATCATGCGCGCCTTCCGGCAAAAGCCGGGGCGGCGCTCGGCGCTGTTTGCCTTTCAGGGCGCCGAAGAGCGCGGCCTGCTGGGCTCGCGCTACTATTCGGCCCACCCCACGGTGGGCGAGGGCAACATCGTGGCCGTGCTGAACGCCGAAATGATGGGCCGCAACGCCCCCGACAGCGCCTCGCTGCTGGGCCGCCAGCGCCCGCACCGCAATTCGCTCGACCTCGTGACTACCGCCCTGGCCGCCAACCAGCGCGGGCCGCAGTTCAAACTCGATACCCTCTGGGACCGCCCCGACCACCCCGAGGGCTGGTTTTTCCGGTCCGACAACCTGCCGTATGCGCGCCTGGGCATCCCGGCCCTCAGCTACACCACCGTGCTGCACCCCGACTACCACACCCCCCGCGACGAGCGCCAGCGCATCGACTACCCCAAGCTCACCAAAATGACCCTCTGGATGTACCTCACCGGCTGGGCCGTGGCCAACCGCCCGGCACCGCCGGCGCGGGACAAGGATTTTAAGCTGGAGCGCTAGCATGGGTTTTGGGCCCGCGCTCCGCTGGTTGGCGGCTTGTCGGTTATTTTCGTTGATGCTGATTTCCTTTTCTTATTGCCGGCCCGCATTTCTCGCCACGCTGGGCTTGGCGCTAACTACTATGACCCTAACCAGTTCGGCGCAAACTACGGCGGCGCCCGCCGCCTCGGTTACGCTACGCAATGGCCCGCCGCTGCTCGCGCCCTGGAGCGGCCCGCACGGCGGCGTGCCGGCCTTTGATAAAGTAAAAGTGGCCGACTTTAAGCCCGCGCTGGAAGCCGCGATGGCCGAAAACCTGGCCGAAGTCGCGGCCATTGCCGACAACCCCAAGCCGCCCACTTTCGACAATACCATCGGGGCGCTGGAGCGCAGCGGCCGCACCCTCGACCGCGTGCAGGCTGAGTACGGCGTTTGGAAAACGACGCTGAACGACAAAGCCTTCGGCGCTGTCGAAACCGAGATGGCCCCCAAAATGGCGGCTTTCAGCGACCAGATTTCGCAGAACGCAGCCCTGTTCAAGCGCCTCGAAGCCGTGTATAAAGACCCGGCCACGAAGAAGCTCACGCCCGAGCAGCAGCGGCTGGTAGAAGTGCGCTACAAGGCCTTCGTGCGCGCCGGGGCCAAGCTCGACGCGCCGGCCAAAACCCGGCTTTCGGCCATCAACCAGCAGCTGGCCGGGCTGTTTACCAAGTTTTCGCAAAACGTGCTGGCCGACGAGGCCGACTCAGTATTGGTGCTGAAAACCGATAAGGACCTGGGTGGCCTGCCGGCCTCGCTGCGCGAGGCCGCCAAAACCACGGCCACCACGCGGAAGGTGGACGCGGCCGGGGTTGTCACCAACACGCGCTCCAGCATCGAGCCGTTTTTGACGTACTCCGACCAGCGGGCGCTGCGCGAGAAAGCGTGGCGCATGTTTACCAACCGTGGCGACAACGGCGGCGCGCACGACAACAACGCCATCATTACCAATATTTTGCAGCTGCGCGCCGAGCGCGCCAAGCTGCTGGGCTACAAGACCCACGCCCACCTGCGCCTCGACAACACCATGGCTAAAACCCCCGAAGCGGCCATGCAGCTGATGCTCGACATGTGGAAGCCCGCCGTGGCCCGCGTGCACGAGGAAGTGGCCGATATGCAGGCGCTGGCCCAAAAAGAGGGTGCGCCGGCCGGCTTCAAAATCGAGCCCTGGGACTACCGCTACTACGCCGAGAAGGTGCGCAAGGCCCGCTACGACCTCGACCAGAACGAGGTGAAGCAGTACTTGCAGCTCGATAAGAT
>JAKONR010000275.1 GCA_022701825.1 Hymenobacteraceae bacterium
TCCGCCTGGCGCGCTACGTGCGCGTGCCCTACAAGGGCATTGCCCTCAGCCGCCACAACATCTTTAAGCGCGACCAGGGCGAGTGCCAGTACTGCGGCTCGACCAAAAACCTGACCCTCGACCACGTAATGCCCCGCTCGCGCGGCGGCGACTCGGGCTGGACCAACCTCGTGGCCGCCTGCTCGCGCTGCAACCACGCCAAAGGCCAGCGCACGCCCTCGGAGGCCGGGATGCCCCTGCGCACGCAGCCCAAGAAGCCCAGCCTCACGAGCTTCTTGAAGCTCTCGGCCGGCTCGCTCGACCAGACGTGGCACGCTTACTTAGGTTGAATCTAGATTAACAAAAAAAACGCCCCGCTGACCAGCGGGGCGTTTTTTTGTTGGCAGTTGCGCGGACTTTGTAGTCCGCGTTTGGCTGCACGCTCACGCATGCGGACTGCAAAGTCCGCACAGCGTTACTCGTTTTCGTTGCGGATGGGCTGCGCCTCGATTTCATCGCTGTCAAAATCCTCCTGCACGGCCTGGCCGTTCACGAAGGTCAGAATGTCGCGGTTCAGGCGGTCTTTGGCGGTTACGTTGAGGCCGTGGGGCTCACCGTCGTACACGACCAGCGTGGCGTTGGGCACGTGTTTTACGGCCTGCTCGGCGCTGTTGGCCAGGGGCACGGTTTCGTCGGAGCTGCCGTGGATGAAGAGCGTCGGCACCTTGATGGCGGCCAAATCGGCGCGGAAGTCGGTTTCGCTCCAGGCTTTCACGCAGGCCGTGGTAGCGCGGGGCGAGGCCATGAGGGCCATGTTTTGGCTCCAGTCGAGGGTGGCCTGGCTCACGGGGCGGCTCATGAGGCCCACGCCGTAAAACTTCTTACCAAACCCGGCCAGGAAGTCGGGGCGGTCTTTGCCAAGATTCTCGATGATGTCGTCGAAGGTCGATTTATCGACGCCGTCGGGGTTGTCGTCGGTTTTGAGCAAGTAGGGCGTTACGGCGCTCACGAAGATGGCGCGGGCCACGCGAGCGCCGTTGTAGCGGCTCAGGTAGCGGGCTACTTCGCCGCCGCCCATCGAGAAGCCCACCAGGGTCACGTTTTGCAAGTCGAGCTCAGTGAGCACAGCGTTGAGGTCGTCGGCCAAGGTATCGTAGTCGTAACCGTCCCAGGGCTTGGACGAGTGACCAAAGCCGCGGCGGTCGTAGGCTACCACGCGCTTGCCGTGCAGGGGCAGCTCGGCCAGCTGGTACTCCCAGGAGGCAGCGGCCAGCGGCCAGCCGTGGATGAGCACGATGGGGTCGCCTTGCCCGTAGTCGCAATAGTGCAGCTCAATGTCTTTGCCTTGGGCATCCTGGCCCACTTTGATGAGGTTCATGGGAAAAAGAAAAGTTGGACTGAAGAAAATCTGTTCATTTTACGCGGGCGTGAATGGAAGGATTTAGGAAGCCAAAATTTTATAACCCCTCGCTTAGCGAATTAACTTTCAAGTAATAAAAGCGCGGCTTTCCGCTATAATTCGGTGGTCAAGGCGCTGTTGCCGTCCTTTGCCTCATGAAACGCCCTTCGTGTGCCGCTGCGCTTTTGCTCGGCTTAGCCGCCTGCCACAGCCAAACCAGCCCGCCCGCCGCCACCGAGGTGGCCTCTGCCCCCACGGCAGCCGCCGCCCAAAACCCGGCCGTGGCCGACTCGCCCGGCGCTTCCTACCGCGTGTACCGGGGCCAGTTGGCGGGCCAAACGGACAGCATCACGCTGCACCTCGTGACGGCCCCGCAGCCGCGCTACGACACCCACGGCCCCAGCAGCCAGGGCAGCTACTACGGCGCCGACGGCCACCCCTACCAGCTCGGCAGCCAGCCCAGCGCCGCTGATAGCCTGGTACTCAACGACTACAGCCCCGAGCACGGCGCCGGCCCCACCGGGCAGGCCCCCACCTGGCGACTGCGCCGGCTGCCCGATGGCTCGCTGGCGGGCACCGTGGGCACGCAGGCCGTGCGGCTGCGGCCGGCCGCGCCGGCCGGGGGCGTCGGCTTCGCGGTGCGCTGCTTCACCGACTCGCTGGCCGCGTACCCCACGGAGCCGGCTACTTCGCCCAAGGCCCGCATCTACGTGCAGGCGCTGGTGCCCACGGGCGGCCCGGCTGCCGTGCGCCAAACGCTACAAGCCAGCCTCTTGCGCGACCTGCGCGGCGATACGCTCGACAGCGCGCCGGTGGTGGCGCTAGACAAGCTGTTTGGGCAGCAGCGCGACACGCTTTTCACCGGCTACCGCGATGAGGTGGCGCTGATGGTGAAAGACACGCCCGCCGACGAGCGCCCTTCGGCCATGCTCAACTACGAAGAGCAGACCTCCACCCAAGTGCTGTACCAGGCAGGTAATTTGCTGAGCCTGGGCTTTTTCACGTACTCGTACTCGGGCGGCGCGCACGGCATGAATACTACCACCGGGGCCAGCTACGACCTGCGCACCGGCCGCCGCCTGCGCTACGACGATATTTTCCGGCCCGAAGCCCAGGCGCAGCTGCCCGCGCTGCTGGCCCAGGCCGTGCGCCCGCTCGTAGACCTCAAGCCCGGCGAGCCGCTCAACAAAGCCTTATTTGTAAAGCAAATGCCCGTAACCCGCAACGTCTTTCTGACGGCGGGCGGCGTCGAATTCATCTACCAGCCCTACGAGATTGCCTCCTACGCCCAGGGCGAGGTGCGGGTGTTTTTGCCGCTGGCCCAGGTGCGAACGCTGCTGCGCGAAGGCCTGCCGCTGACCAGCTACGCGGTTGCCAAGCGCTAACTAACTTATCGCAAGCATCATGATTGACAACACCCGCTTCACCGAAGCCATTCGCCTCTTCGACGCGGCCAACGCCGAAGACCCCAACTTAGAGCCCGGCCCCGACGGCCAGCCCGTGCCCAAAGAGCTGCTTTATGCCCAGCGCATGAGCGCCTGCCTGGCCCGCGTGGCCCCCGACGCACCCGAGGCGGTGCAGCTCGCCGCTCGCGCCCAGCACATCCGGCGTTGGGCTATTCCGCGCAGCGACTTCCCCCTGACGCGGCCCGGCTACCACCAGTGGCGCAACACGCTCAAAAAGTACCACGCCGAGCTGGCCGGCCAGCTTATGCAGCAGGCCGGCTACGAGCCAGCGCCGACAGCGCGGGTGCAGCAGCTCTTGCAAAAGCAGCGCCTTCAGGACGACCCCGAGGTACAGTTGCTCGAAGACGTGATTTGCCTGGTGTTTCTGGAGTATTATTTCCTGCCTTTTGCGGCCCAGCACCCCGAAGAAAAGGTGATTGAAATCGTGCAAAAAACCTGGCCTAAAATGACCGGGCGCGGCCACGCGCTGGCTTTACAGCTGCCCTTTTCGCCCGAGGCGCGGGCGCTGGTGAGCAAAGCCCTGGGCTAATGCTGGCTTGCTGAATCATAAATAAAGAACGGCCGTGATGCTGAGCTGCGCTCAGCATCACGGCCGTGGTTACGCACGGATTTACTCAGCCAGCTTATACTTTATTTAGCCGGGGCTTTTTTGGCAGCTTCGGCGATGAAGTCGGCTACTTTCTGGGGCTGCGCGAGCATTGGCACGTGGCTGGCTTGCAGGGTGAGCGTGGTGGCTTTGATTTTTTTAGCCATGGCCTGCTCCAGGGCGGGGCTAATCATGTGGTCGTTGGCGGCCACGATGTACCAGGAGGGCTTGGTTTGCCAGGCCACGGTAGCCATTTTTTCGCCGAAGGCGGCCGCCGCTACCGGCTGCTGGGTGGCGATTATCACCTTGCGCTCGGTGGGCGTCAGGTCCTGGGCAAAGTCTTCGTTGATGCCCTGGGGCGTCATGCTCAGGAAGCCGGCGTCGGCCTTAATCTTTTTGAGGCCAGGCGTGGGCGCGTCTTTAGTAAGCTCGCCGAGGCTCTGGTTGGGGTCAGGCGCGGCGGCGGCCACGTACACGAGGCCCGCTACTTTGGGGTCGGTGCCGGCGTCGGAAATAACCATGCCGCCCCACGAGTGGCCCACGAGCAGCACGGGGCCGTCTTGCTGGGCCAGGGCGCGCTTAGTGGCGGCCACGTCGTCGGCGAGTGAGGTGAGCGGGTTTTGCACGGCCGTCACGTGGTAGCCTTTGGCTTCGAGCAGCGGGATAACCTTGGCCCAACTAGAGCCGTCGGCGAAAGCGCCGTGCACGAACACGATGTTTTTGACGCCCTGCGGTGCCGCCTGGGCAGCCGCCTGGTAGGGCGAAGCGAAAGCCAGCGCGAGGCCAGCCAAGGCGCCGAGAAAGGCGCGGTTGCGGGTTAACATAGCGGATAGTAACTGAGCCGGCCGGCGGAGCTGGGGAGCAAACCGGGACCAGCGGTGAAGGATGAAACAAAGGTCCGGCCGCGCTTACGGTCAACTTTTCACCTAGGTTAAAAAGCGTCGGCAAACCTTCGCCGGGCATTGGCGGTACTTGGGCGGGCGGGCGCAGTAGCCGGCCGTTGCCTTATGTCCCTTGCTTCTACTCCGGCGCCGCAGGCGCTGCTGGCGCAGCACCTACGCGCCTTTGCCGACCTTTCGGCCGCCGATATTGCCCTGGCCGCAGGCGCCTGGACGCCCCGCCACCTCGCCAGAAACGAGCTGTTCAACTTCCGCAATTCGGTGTGTCGGCACGTGGGCTTTATCGTGCGCGGCCTGTTTCGGGTGTACTACGTGGACCCCACCACGGCTGCGGAGCACGACATTTTTTTCGTGCCCGAGCACACGTTTTTGACTTCTCTCAAGAGCCTGCTCACTCAAGAGGCGTGCCCCTACTACATTGCGGCGCTCGAAGATGCCGAGCTGCTGGTTATCAGCGTCGAGCACTTGCATCACCTCTACGCGCAGTCGCACGGCTGGGAGCGATTTGGGCGGCGGCTGGCCGAGCAGTACCTCGTGGCGCAGCAGGCCAAGGCCGAATCGCTGCTTTTCCAAAGTGCCGAGCAGCGCTACCTGGGGCTACTGGCGCAGTTTCCGGGCATTACCAATCGCATTTCGCTCGGGCACATCGCTTCGTACCTGGGCATCAAAGGCCCGTCGCTGAGCCGCATTCGGGCGCAGCTAGGAGCCAAGTAGCCCCTACTTACAGTCCACGCTACAGCTTAGCCCAGCCCCACCACGTCGCCAATAAAAATGATGGCGGGATACGTGATACTGGCCGCTTTCACCAGCGCGGGCAGGTCGGCTACCGCGCCGCGCACTACTTTGCGGTGCGGCAGCGAGGCGTGCATGACTACGGCGGCGGGCGTGTCGCCGCGGCCTTCCTCGGCGTAGGTAGCCACTATTTCAGGCAGCTTTTTCATGCCCATGTAAATGACGACCGTAGAATTGCTTTGCATGGCCAGGCGCAGGTCGGCCGAAAGCGAGCCGTCTTTTTTGGTGCCCGTGAGCACCCAAAAACCCTCGCTTACCACGCGGTGCGTGAGTGGAATATCCTCGAAGCCAACGGCCTGCATACTCGAAATACCCGGCACGTAGTGCGCCGCGATGCCGTGGCTGCGCGCAAAGAGCATTTCCTCAAAGCCCCGCCCAAAAATGAACGGGTCGCCGCCTTTCAGGCGAATCACGCGGCCGTGGCTCCGGGCTTTTTCTAGGATGAGGGCATGGATGGTTTCCTGGGGCGTGTACTCGCCGTAGGGTTTTTTGCCCACGTAAATGCACTCGCAGGCGGTCGGCGCCAGGGCCAGCAGCTCCTGGTTGGCGAGGTTGTCGTAGAGAATGACATCGGCTGTTTGCAGAATGCGGTGCGCTTTCAGCGTCAGCAGTTCGGGGTCGCCGGGGCCAGCGCCCACTACATACAGTTCGGGAAGAATACTTGAGCGGGCCATAACTAACCAAGGGGTAACAAGCGCAGCGCGAATAACGCCCTCAGCACCCAAAAAGGCCGCAGGGCACTACCTATTATATTTTAGGGCATTTTTGATAAAATTATATTATTTTTATTGGCTACCCCGTCTAAATGATAGCACTTATTGTTTAAGTTTGCCACATAAGCAATAAGTCACTTTATAAAATGCAGTCATTTTAAAAATAACTGTATTTCCAGTAAGCTCGCTCTACCCCTCTCCCACCCCTCGATTTTGCCACTTTACTTTTTACTTATACCTAATTGGTTAGTATGGCACCGCAGGGAACTCCTACCGTCGTCGTGGTCGGCAACGGCATGGTCGGCTACAAGTTTTGCGAGAAGCTCCTCGCCAAGTCGACCGCTTTTAACCTCGTAGTTTTTGGCGAAGAGCCCCGCGTGGCCTACGACCGCGTGCACCTGAGCGAGTATTTTGGGGGCAAAACCGCCGATGACCTGCTGATGGCCCCCACGCAGTGGTACCACGACCACGGCATCGTGCTGCACCTCGGCGACGCGGTGCGGGAAATCGACCGGGCCAGCCAAACCGTGCACGCCCGCAGCGGCCTCGTGCAGCCCTACGACTACCTAGTGCTGGCCACCGGCTCGTCGGCCTTCGTGCCTGATATTCCGGGTGTTGAGAAGAAAGGCGTGCTGGTGTACCGCACCATCGAAGACCTCGACGAAATAAAAGCCTACGCCGCCACCGCTCGCAGCGGGGCCGTGCTGGGCGGCGGCCTTTTGGGCCTCGAAGCCGCCAAAGCTCTACTCGACCTGGGCGTGGCCGACGCCCACGTGGTAGAATTTGCCCCGCGCCTGATGCCCCGGCAGATAGACGCGGCCGGCAGCGCCATGCTGCAAAGCAAGCTCGAAGCGCTGGGCCTGAAAATCCACTTGAGCAAAGCCACGTCGGGCATCGTGGGCGACGGCAAAATTGAGAGCCTGCATTTTGGCGATGGCTCGGTGCTGGACGTGGATATGCTGGTGATTTCGGCCGGCATCCGGCCCCGCGACGAACTCGCCAAACTGGCCGGCCTGGAGGTGGGCCTGCGCGGCGGCATCGTGGTGAGCGACGAAATGCAGACCTCCGACCCACGCATTTTTGCCATCGGCGAGTGCGCCCTGCACGGCGGCATGATATACGGGCTGGTGGCGCCCGGCTACGACATGGCCGAGGTGGTAGTCAGCCAGTTGCTGCGCGGCGCGCGGGTCTTCACGGGCTACGACATGAGCAGCAAGCTCAAGCTGATTGGGGTGGACGTGGCCAGCTTCGGCGACCCCTTCATCGCGGAGCCGCACAGCCGCAGCATCGTCTTTGAAGACGCGCACAGCGGTGTCTACAAGCGCATTAATATCAGCCCCGACGGCAAGCAGCTGCTGGGCGGCGTACTCATCGGCGACGCAGAAGCCTACAATATGCTGCTGCAAACCGTGAACAACAAGCTCGTGCTGCCGCCGCACCCCGAAGACCTGATTTTGGGTGCTCGCGGTGGCGAAGCCGACGGCGGCGCGGGCGTACTGAGTTTGCCCGACGAGGCGCTCGTGTGCTCGTGCGAGGCCGTGACCAAGGGCATGATTTGTGACGCCGTGACCACCCAAAACGCGACCACCGTGGACGCGATGAAGAAGTGCAACAAGGCCGGCACCGGCTGCGGCGGCTGCGTACCGATGGTGAAGGACCTCATCAACGGCACGCTCACGGCGCAGGGCGCCTACATCAAAAACGTGCTATGCGAGCACTTCGACTACTCGCGGCAGGAGCTGATTGACCTGCTGCGCATCAACGACATCCGCAGCTACGGCGCGGCGCTCGACCGCTTTGGCGCGGGCGATGGCTGCGAGGTGTGCAAGCCGGCAGTAGCCAGCATTTTGTCGGGCCTCTGGAATGAGTTGATTGTCAAGCAAAACGTTATTCAGGACACCAACGACCGCTATTTGGCCAATATCCAGAAAGGCGGCAGCTACTCGGTGATGCCGCGCATGGCGGGAGGCGAGGTGTCGCCGCAGCAGCTCATGGCCATCGGCCGCATTGCGGAGAAGTACAGCCTCTACACCAAGATTACGGGCGGGCAGCGCATCGATATGTTTGGAGCGCACGTGAGCGACCTGCCCGATATCTGGGAAGAGCTTATCAACGAGGGCTTTGAGAGCGGGCACGCCTACGGCAAAAGCCTGCGCACCGTAAAAAGCTGCGTGGGCAGCACCTGGTGCCGTTTTGGGCTGCACGACAGCGTGAGCTTTGCCATCGAAATCGAGAACCGCTACAAAGGCATTCGCTCGCCCCACAAAATGAAGAGCGGCGTGAGCGGCTGCGTGCGCGAGTGCGCCGAGGCCCAGGCCAAAGATTTCGGCGTTATCGCCACCGAAAAAGGCTGGAACCTCTACGTGTGCGGCAACGGCGGCGCCAAGCCCCAGCATGCCCAGCTTTTGGCTGCCGACATTGATAAAGAGACGCTTACCAAGTACCTCGACCGGTTTATCATGTTCTACATCAAAACCGCCGACCCGCTGATGCGCACCGCCACCTGGCTCAATAAGATGGACGGCGGCTTGGCGTACCTCAAGAACGTGATTATCAACGACAGCATCGGCATCTGCGCCGACCTGGAGGCCGAAATCGAGCTGCTCATCAAAAACTACCACTGCGAGTGGAAGGAAGTGGTCGAAAACCCCGAGCTGCGCAAGCAATTCACGCACTTCGTGAACGCGCCCAAGGTGAAAGACCCGACCATGGAATTTGCCGAAATGCGCGGGCAAAAGATGTCGAAGGCGTGGTAGGGCGTGCACCTCACCCCCTACCCCCCTCTCCAAAAAAGAGGGGGTACTAGCCATAGTTCTAATTATAGAAGCTAAGACTAAAGCTAAAAACTAGTCCCCCTCTTTTTTGGAGAGGGGGCTAGGGGGTGAGGTTCACGCCCGGCGAGCACCCTCCCAAGTACAACTAACAATCAACACCTTATGCAAACCGCACTAGCAGTTACCTGGCTTCCCGTGTGCGCCACTGCCGACGTACCCGCCGACGGCGGGGCCTGCGCCCTGGTCGAGGGCGAGCAGGTCGCCATCTTCAACTTTGCCCGGCGCGGCGAGTGGTACGCCACCCAAAACCTGTGCCCCCACAAGCAGCAGATGATACTGGCGCGGGGCATGATAGGCAGCACCGGCGCGGCCTGCGAGCCCAAAGTGGCGTGCCCGTTTCACAAGCGCACGTTTTAGCTGCTCACCGGCGAATGCCTCAATGGCGATGAGTGCGCCATCCAGACTTACCCCATCAAGGTCGAAAACGAGGTCGTGTACATCGGCTGGGCGTAGCGCGGACTTATTAGTTAGCGGTGGAGGCAGAATCATTTGCGGACTAGAAGTCCGCGCTATCCATACATCTTCTTAATCATTAACCAGATGCAAAACGCTTTACCCCACCAGCAGCCTTTGCCGCAGCTCAACGTCTTGTCGGGCAAGGGCGTGCAGATGCGCACGTTTCACCTCACTTGGCTCACGTTTTTCTTCTGCTTTTTTGGCTGGTTTGGCATTGCGCCGCTGATGCCGCTGGTGCGCGAGCAGCTGCACCTCGATAAGAGCCAGGTGGGCAACATCGTGATTGCGTCGGTTTCGGCCACTATTTTGGCCCGCCTGCTCATGGGCAAACTCTGCGATACTATCGGGCCGCGGCTGGCTTATACCTCGCTGCTGGTGGTGGGCGCGGTGCCGGTGCTGCTTATTGGCCTGAGCCACAGCTACGAAAGCTTTCTGCTGTTTCGCTTCGCCATTGGCATCATTGGGGCGTCGTTCGTCATTACCCAGTTCCATACCTCCATGATGTTTGCGCCCAACATCGTGGGCACCGCCAATGCCGTGGCCGGCGGCTGGGGCAACCTCGGCGGCGGCATCGCCAACATGGTGATGCCCTTGGTAGCAGCCACTTTCGTGAGCCTGGGCTACGTAGACAAGGCCAATTCGTGGCGCTACGCCATGCTGGTGCCGGGCGTTATCCTGCTGGTAATGGCCTGCTTATACTACCGCTACACCCAGGATACGCCCCGCGGCAACTACGCCGACATCGAACGCACGGCCGCCGCTAAAAAGGCTGGCACTTTTGGGCTGGCCCTGCGCGACTACCGCACCTGGCTGCTGGCGCTGGCCTACGGCGCGTGCTTCGGCATCGAAATCACCGTCGATAACGTAGCCGCGACCTACTTTGTGGATAATTACCAAGCCACACTGGTGCTGGCGGGCGTGCTGGCGGGCATTTTTGGGGGCATGAACGTGTTTGCCCGCGCCTTGGGCGGCATTGTGGCCGACCGCGCCGGCCGTGCCTACGGCATGCAAGGCAAATGGCTACTGCTGAGCGGCATGCTCGTGTTCGAAGGCATCGGCATCGCCTTTTTCTCGTTGGCCCCGAGCCTCACGCTGGCCATCACGGCCATGGTGCTGTTTGCCCTGTTCCTCAAAATGGCCAACGGCGCTACCTATTCCATCGTGCCTTTCGTGAACCGGCAGGCCATCGGCAGCGTCAGCGGCATCGTAGGCGCGGGCGGCAACCTGGGCGCCATGCTGGTGGGCTTTCTCTTTAAGTCCAAGGAAATCAGCTACAGCACGGCTTTTTTGTACATCGGCTTCGGCGTAGCCGCCGTGGGCGCGCTGGTGCTACTAGTGCGGCTGGTGGCGAAGGAGTCGGCGGCGGAAGCGCCGGCCGTGGCGCTGGCGGGGGCGTAAGCTCGGCGGGCGTGTTACCCCACCCCCCAGCCCCCTCCCCTCCGGGGGAGGGGGAGCCTAACGCAAATCAGCGCCTTTCATAATAAATTAATAGATAAACGCTTAGCTTAATTCATCCTAGTCAGGCTCCCCCTCTCCCCGAGGGGAGGGGGCCGGGGGGGGTGGGGTTAGGCGCCCGACGAGCTTAAGTACTATGGCCCACGCTCTCCCCTCCATCTGTTGCTACTGCGGCGTCGGGTGCGGCGTGCTGGTCGAGCCGCTAAAAAACGGCGACGTGACCGTGGTGGGCAACCCCGACTACCCCGTGAACCGGGGCGCGCTGTGCAGCAAGGGCCTGAACCTGCAATACACCGTGAACGACCGCAGCGACCGGCTGCTGTACCCGCAGATGCGCTACAGTAAGCAGCGCCCCTTGCAGCGCGTGAGCTGGGACGAGGCCTTGCAGCGCACAGCCGCCGTTTTCAAGACCTTTATTGAGAAATACGGTCCCGATTCGGTGGCTTTCTACGCCTCGGGCCAGTGCCTGACGGAAGAGTACTACGTTATTAATAAGCTCATTAAGGGCTTTATTGGCAGCAATAATATCGACACCAACTCGCGCCTGTGCATGAGCAGCGCGGTGGTGGGCTACAAGCTGGCGCTGGGCGAAGACAGCGTGCCCGTGTGCTACGACGACATCGAATTGGCCGACTGCTTTCTGGTGACGGGGGCCAACCCGGCCTGGTGCCACCCCATTTTGTGGCGGCGCGTGGAGGCCCACAAAGCCGTTCATCCCGAAGTCAAAATCATCGTTATCGACCCCCGCGCCACCGACACCTGCGCCTTGGCCGACTTGCACTTGCAGCTCATTCCGGGCACCGATGTGGTGCTGAACCAAGCCATCGGCCGGGCCTTGATTGAGAATGGCGACGTGGATTTGGCTTTCATCAAGCAGCATACCGAAGGCTACGCGGCCTACGAGGCCAGCGTATTCACGCGCTCGCTGGCCGAGGCGGCGCAGCTGTGCGGCGTGCCAGAGGCTGATATTCGGCTGGCGGCGAGCTACATCGGGATGGCCAAGGGCTTTATCTCGATGTGGACGATGGGGCTGAACCAGAGCGCCGTGGGCGTCGATAAAAACCTGAGCTTGCTCAATCTAAGCCTCATCACGGGCCAGATTGGGCGGCCGGGCGCGGGGCCGTTTTCGCTTACCGGCCAGCCCAATGCCATGGGCGGGCGCGAGGTGGGCGGCCTCTCCAACCTGCTGCCCGCCCACCGCAACCTTGCCAACCCCGCGCACCGCGCCGAGGTGCAGCAGTACTGGGGCAGCGGGCCGCTGGCGGCCACGCCCGGCTACACGGCCACCGAAATGTTTGAGGCGCTGGAAGATGGCCGCCTGAAAGCCATCTGGATAGTGTGCACCAACCCGCTCACCAGCCTGCCCAACGTGCGCCAGGCCGAGGCCGCGCTCGCCAAGGCCAAGTACGTGGTGGTGCAGGAAATCAGCAATAAGCCCGAAACGCTGGCCTACGCCGACGTGATTTTGCCGGCCGCCGCCTGGGCCGAAAAAGAGGGCACCATGACCAATTCGGAGCGCCGCATCAGCCACTTGCCCAAGGTGATAGACGCGCCCGGCGAGGCCCTGCCCGATGCTGAAATCATTTGCCGCTTTGCGCGGGCCATGGGCTTTGCGGGGTTCGACTTTCCGTCGATGGCGGCTATTTACCAAGAGCATATCGGCCTGACGGCCGGCACCAGCCTCGATAGCACTGGCCTGAATTATAGCATTTTGAAAGAGCGTGGCTCGGTGCAATGGCCCTACCGGGCGGGCCAGACCGAGCCCAATACCGCTCGTTTATTCACCGACCAGCAATTTTACACGCCCTCCCAAAAAGCCGTGCTGCACGCGCCGGTGGCGGCGTTTCGCAGCGAAGCGCCCGACGATGATTTTCCGCTCATCCTCACTACGGGCCGCATCCGCGACCAGTGGCACACCATGACCAAAACGGGCAAGGTGAGCAAGCTCAACCAGCACACTCCCAAGGCTTTTATAGAAATAAACCCGCAGGATGCGGCCGCGCTGGGCGTGCGCGAAGATGACCTCGTGACGGTAGCCTCGCGGCGGGGCACGGTGCGGGTGGCGGCGCGGCTCTCGGCGAGCATTCGGCCGGGCGTGGTGTTTTTGCCGATGCACTGGGGCAAGCAGCTGGGCTCCGATTTGAACCGGGCCAATAACGTGACTTCGGGCGCGCTCGACCCTATTTCGAAGGAGCCCGATTTTAAGTTTTGCGCGGTGCGGCTGGTCAAGTATCAAAAGCCCCGGCAGCGCATCGTCATCGTGGGGGCCGGGGCGGCGGCGCACGGCTTCGTGCGCGCCTACCGCGAGCTGAATCAGGACGACGATATCACGATTTTTAGCAAGGAAGACCTGCCATTTTATAACCGGGTGATGCTGCCCGACTACCTCAGCGGGCACCAGGCCTGGGCGCAGCTGGTAAAAATGCCCGATGCCGAGGAAGCGGCCCACCGCATCGACCTGCGGCGCGGCGTGCGCGTGGCGCACATCGACCGCGCCGAGAAGTACGTGCTCGACGCCCAGGGCCAGCGCACCGACTACGACGTGCTGCTGCTGGCCACCGGCAGCCGGGCGGC
>JAKONR010000539.1 GCA_022701825.1 Hymenobacteraceae bacterium
GCGCCTGCTGCCCGTTGGCCGACACCGAGGCCAGGCCGTTGGGGTCTTCAGGGCCGTTGGGCGGGGTGCCCAGGTTTTTGGCCACGCCCCAGGTTTTGCGCTGCCCGCTTTCCAGCTTCGAGTACCAGATGTCCTGCGGGTCGCGCGAGCCGCCGCGGTTGCCGGGATGCCCCTGCCGGGCAAAGAACAGCGTGCGCCCGTCGGGCGAGATAACCGGGTGCGTGTCCACGTACTTGCTATTCACGTTCGGCCCCAGGTTTTTGAGGCTGGAGTCCATCTGCACGGTTTCGACTTCGGAGGCGGCGTTTTTGAAGTCCTGCTTCACAATCTGCACGTCCACGTTGGCTACCCCGATGGCGTCAATCTGGTTCACGCCCTGCACCTTGGCCGTGTTCATGGTCACGCGCGCGCCGATGGTGAGGTATTTTTCGGGCTTGAACTTTACCTGGAGCGTGCGGTAAGCCGAGGGCAGCGGGCCGGGGTTATCATTTTTATAAACTTCGTGCTTGTCGCCTTTCGTGTCGATGAGTTCGATTTTGGTCACCGAGCCGGGGTTGAAGTTCTCGACTACCGTCACCTGCTGGGCCTTCACCGAGCGCGCAAAGCGCACCTCGATAAACTCGTTGGAGCCATCTTTGGCCGGAATCCAGGCCTCGTTGTTGACCTCGCCGAGCGGCAGGGCGTTGGGTGCGCTCAGCACTTTTTCGGGCGAGTACGGCTCCTTGCCCTTGGCTTTTTGGGAAGAAACGTCGACCACTTTGGCCGCCCACAGCACGGTTTGGGCCCTGGCGGCCGAGGCCGCCACGGACAAGCCGGCTACGAAAAATAACTTGGAAAAAGAAAGAGAATACAATTTCATAACCCGTAATAAATCGTTTTTAAAGACTAAAATAATGTTGCAAGATAATATAATCCTATAATTTGCGCTGCTGCCATCTTGCTACTACGAACGTACTACCAAACTCACTAGTCTGCAAATGACCAGCTTGGCTGCCGCATCTTTGCCCCATGAATACGCCCGCCGAGCTTGCCGTTTCTGACCACGACCACGACTACGACTACGTGCTGGTAGGTGGCGGCGCGGCGGGCCTCAGCCTGGCCTACCACTTGGCGCAGGAGCCGCGTTTGGCCGGGCAGCGAGTGCTGCTAATCGAGCCCGAGGCCAAAGACCAGAACGACCGCACTTGGAGTTATTGGGCAGCCGAGCCGAGTTTATTCGACCACCTTGCCGTGGGCGAATGGGATAAAATCGCCTACCGCAGCCCTGGGTTCTCCCACGTTCTGCAACTGCACGCTTACCGCTACCGCACCCTTCGCGGACTGGATTTTTACCAGTGCGTGCAGCAGGCGCTAGCTACTCGGCCGGCCCAGTTTACCCTGGTGCGCGGCACTGTGGCCGCCCTCACCGAAACTGCCACCGGCGTAGTAGCCCGCACGGCGGCCGGCCCCGCATACCGCGCCCGCTACGCCTTCGACAGCCGCCCGCCTACCATCGAGCGCCAGCCCGACAAATACCGCTATTTGCTTCAGCATTTCGTGGGCTGGGAAATTGAAACCGACCACGACGTATTCGACCCCAGCGTGGTCGAGTTCATGGATTTTCGAGGGCCGCAGCACCACGAGGCGCGCTTCATCTACGTGCTGCCCTTCGGCCCGCGCCGGGCGCTGGTCGAGTACACGCTGTTTTCGGCGCTGGTATTAGAACGGGCAGAGTATGAGACTCATATTATTGATTATCTGCATAATATGCTGGGGCTGACCAGCAGCCAGTACCGCATCACGGCCGAGGAAATCGGGGCCATCCCGATGACGGACCACCCGCTGCCGGCTCGCGCCGGGGCGCGCATTATCAACCTCGGCACCCGCGCCGGGCGGGCCAAGCCCAGCACGGGCTACGCCTTCCAGCGCATTCAGGCGCAGTCGGCGCGGCTGGTGGCGGCGCTGGCGGCCACCGGCCACCCGCCCGCCGACCCCACCGGCGACCGCTGGCAATTTCACTGGTTCGATACCCTGCTGCTCGACATCATGCAGCGCCGGGGCGAACTGACCCGCGACCTGTTTGCCCAGCTTTTTCGGCGCAACCCCGTGGAGCGGGTGCTACGCTTTCTGGATGAAAAAACCAGTTGGGCCGATAACCTGCGGATTATGAACTCGGTATCGGCCGGGCCGTTTATGCGCTCGATTGGGCAAGTGCTGCGCGGCCGGCCGGGGCGGCGGGCGTAGCGGCGAGCTTGGCGATTAGCTGCCGCAGCCCCCGCACCCGCCGCAGCCACCGCCACCGCAGCCACTGCCGCCGTCCGAGCCACCACTGCCGCCATCGGCCCCGCTTGAATGCCGCGGTGGCACCAGCAATTCACTAATATCGCTCAGGCCAATAATGCCGAGCCCGCTAACCCCGAAAAGCGCGGCGGTGAGGGCTACAAAGTGGGTAGATGGCGTGCCGCCACGCGAGTGGCGCACCTGGCTGCGGGCGAGGCTCAGCAGGGCCGCGCCCCGGCCCGTGGCCCAGGCCCCGTGCTGGTGAAAATAAACCCCTGCCAAGGCCAGTGCAAGCAGCGAAAGCAGTAGGAAACTCACCGGCCGGTCACGGTTGAGGCCCACGATTACTTTCACGGCCCCAAACGCCCCGAGGGCCAGCACGGTAAACAGTGGTAGTCGGTCAAGCTGCCGCTGCCGTTCGGCTGCCAGGAGTAAGTCGTTTGCCAGTAGTTGTTTATCAATTGCCTTCGTGGCCCCGAAGCCTGCGGCATTAGCCCGCTCGCGCACCGCGTTCAGGTCCGTTCCGGCGAGGCTGATAAGCTCGTACACCGCGAGTTCGTAGGGGTCGGGAGGAGGCGCAAGGGGAGTGGCGCGGACCACCTTTTGCCCGGGTAGTAGCTTGATGTGGCCACCGTAGGCCAGCGCGGCCAGGGCGCTGTCGGCCAGTAGCTTTCCGCCTTCGGCCAGCCGCGCCAGCTCATACGTGCCCGGCGGCGGGCCCACATACGGCTCCTGCGGCCCGCTGCCCCGGTGGCGCAGCCACAGCGCCAGCGGCACCAGTGTCAGGCAGAGGCTCCAAAAAAGCAGCAGAAAATCAGTGCCGTACCAGTCGAACGGATTGAGTGGCAGCCGCGCCGAGCAGCCCGCCAGCAGCAGTGCGCCGGCCAGGGCCGCGCCCGCGCGCCAGTCGAGCGCGCCGCGCAGGTGCAGGCGCGGGCGGGGCACCAGGAAGTACCGCTTACGGTTGAGGCGTTGGAAATAAGGCGCTTCACCGAAGCGCTGGGCGGCAGGCGGCCAGATGTCGGCCGGGGGCGGGGTGCCGAAGGCTGCGTGGTAAGAATGCAACGTCTGGGCGTACCAGTCGCGGAATTTGTGGCCCTCGGCCGCGCCGCCCTTGGTGGGGCCGTGGTGCAGCGGGAAGCCCAAAACCTGCCCGCAGAGGTCGTCCCAGTACGAGCGGGTGTACATTAGGTGCAGGTGCCAGGCCTGGTCTACCTCGTCGGAGGGCGTAACGGGGTGGCCGCAGGTCGCGGCCAAATAGAGAAATTTCTTGTATTCCAGCGTTACGCGCTGGGCGAAGGCCGGCGGCCAGCCGTTATCGCGGGCCAAGCGTTGGGAGAACGAGAACTGTGCCGCGCCGTCGAGGTCGAAGGCGAGCAGACCGGCCCACAGCTCGGAGTGGGCGGCCAGCAGGGGAGGGTTGGGCGGTAACATACTGCAAGGGGCTGAGTGAGCGGGGAGCAGATAACCACAAAAAAAGTCGCGGAGCCACACCTCATTGGTGAGCTCCGCGACTGCGTCTTAAACCCGGAAGAGAGAAGCATTACCAGAGAGCTAAATCCCTACTAACGTTCGTGTTGAGTTGCTTAGTACTCGTCCTCGTTGAACATGAAGTCCTCCTTGGTCGGGTAGTCGGGCCATACCTCTTCGATGTTTTCGTAGGGCTGGCCGTCGTCCTCCAGGCCCTGGAGGTTTTCCACTACTTCCATCGGGGCACCCGAGCGGATGGAAAAGTCGATAAGTTCGTCCTTGGTAGCCGGCCAGGGGGCATCTTCCAGGTAGGAAGCGAGTTCGAGGGTCCAGTACATAGTAAAAAAGAAGAGTTGGCGTGAAAAAAGGTATGTAAATGTAAGCCGCCGGGGCGACAACGGCGGAAACCCGCGCGGGGTTAGCTGCCGCTGGCCGTAGCGGTGGCGCTGAAGAGCGCAATGAGCTCAGTCTTAGTTTGAATCTTGCGCTCGAAGGTGCGAATTTTTCCTTGCAGCAGCTGCCGAAATTGGTCGTTGGCGGCGGCTGGGCTCAGCTTGTCGAGGTTGTCGCGCAGGGTTTCGAGCTCCTGCTTATCGCTTTCAATAAACTTGCGCAGGGCGGTGGTGGCGGCCAGGGCGCGCTCGTTGTTGGTCATGGTGGTGCCCTCAGCCTGGCGCTTGCGCAGGTAGTAGTCGAGGGCGCTCATCTCAAACACCTTGTCGCAGGCCAGCATAAAGCGCTGCCACAGCTTGTCGCTTTCGGGGCCGCGCACCGCGCCGCTCTGCTTCCACTCGGCTTGCAGGGCCTTGGCCTGGGTCACGGCCTGGTTGCTGGGCGTGCCGAGCAGGGCCTCGGCGCGGTTGGCCAGTTCGCGCTTGCGCACCAGGCTTTCCTCAGCCGAGGAGGGCACCGTGGAGCGGCCTTCCTTGGCGGCGGCCACGCGCTGGCTTTCGATGTGGTTTTTGAGGCGCTCG
>JAKONR010000299.1 GCA_022701825.1 Hymenobacteraceae bacterium
CGCGACGTCGAGCGCCTCTTCCTGCTGCCCGTGCTGGGGGCGCCCCTCCTGGCCGAGCTGCGCGCGCAGCTCACCACGGCCACCGTGACGGTGCTCAACATCGAGCTGCTGACCTACGTGCGCCCCGTGGTGGCCAACCTGGCTATCCAAGGCGACGAGCTGCGCCAGGCCACCGGCCGGCAGTACCTCGACGAGCTGCGCGCCTTTCTCTATGACCGCGCCGCCGACTACCCCCTGTTCAAAAACTCGTCGGCCTACCAGCCCGACGTGGCCATCCTGCTCACCCAAGACCCCGCCTGGGGCTTTCACGCGGCCCTCTGACCATGAGCGACCTGACCCCCGACAAGGTGGAGCTGAGCTCCACCCAGACCCGCAACTGGGTGCTGCTGGGCATCGTGACCTTTCTGGTGCTGCTGGTGCAGGGCTTTTTCACTTATATCATCACCACCACCGGCGCGGAGGTGCGTGAAACCAACCGCACCCTCAACGAGATGGTGACCACCGTGAAGGTGCAGCAGGTGCAGCAGGAGTACCTGCGCGAGCAGGTCAGCCAGCTGCAAGCGGCCCGCAAGGAGGCTGCCGACGCGGGCAAGGCCCACGATACGCGCCTGAGCTCCATCGAGCAGCGCCTGGCTTTGCACGACCAATGGATTACTACGCACAACCACTAACCCCCTTTTTTCTGATGCGCGCTTTTCTGCACGACCGCAACCCCCGCCACCTGCCCTGGTACCGGCGCCTCTACGGCTGGCTGCTGCGCCACCACGAGCTGCACCTGGCCTTGCTCATCGCCCTGCTCTGGTATCCCTGCCAGCTGGCTCTGACCTGGTACTTCCCCGACGCGGCTCCGCTCAGCTCCACCCAGCTCGACAAGCTCAAGCTCGCGGCCCTGGTCTTCGCCTTCGGCCACGGCTTTCTCTGGATGGGCCTGCGCCTGAATTTGCCCATCATTCCGCGCTGGCTGCGCAACCGTTTCACCCAAACCTTTTTAGCTCTTACCGAATGGCAAAAAATGCTTTTCTTCGCCTTTATCTGGTCGGCCTACTTGCTCTGCTGGGCCCTCATCTGGCTGGGGGCCAGCCAAGCCGCGTAGCCACCCCGCCACCGCTGGAGTTGCAGCGCCAAAATGCCGCCTGTATGCTCGGCTGGCTCGACTCGCAGCTGCACGTGCGCGAGGCCACCGGCCGCAACGACGGCGCGGAGGTCGAGGCCTACCAGCGCGTGACCGGCAACAGCCGGGGCGCGGAGTGGTGCGGCTCGTACCAAGCCGCGGCCAACCAGCACTGCGGGCTGCCTTTTCCGGCCGCGGCCGGCGCGGCGCGCTACTGGTTTCGGCCCGAGAGCCCGCGCACGTACTTCATCCGGGCCCTGCGGGGTAGTACCGACGCCATCGAGCCCGGCCATAAGGTGGGCTTTTACTACGGCTACCTGGGGCGCATCGGGCACATCGGCTGCGTGGTGGCGCGCACCCGCAACGGCTTCGTTACCAACGAGGGCAACACGGGCAGGGGAGGGGGGCGCACCGGGGCCGGCGTGCACCGCCTCACTCGCAGCAAGGGCGAAATCTACGCGGCTTCCAACTGGCTCTACTAACGTGAAGTCCCTGGTTATTCTCAGCTGCCTGCTGCTGGGCAGCTGCGCCCTCGGGCGCGAGCTGCCCGCCACCGCGGCCGGTCCGCTCGACTCGACCCTGCGCGCGGCGGGCCTCACCACGGGCAAGGTCAAGTTCAAGGGCCCCGTGACGCTGCAAATCGGCGGCTCGGGCAACGTGGCCACCACTATCGCCAAGGCTAAAGCGCCGGTGGCCAGTGCCCCGCACGCCACGGCCACCGAAACGACGAGCCGGGCGCCCACGCCCTGGTACGTTTTCGCCGGCCTGGTGCTGGCGGGCGCGGCCGGCGGGGCTTGGCTGCGCGGTAAGTTCTCTTTTCTCAGCTTCTTCAAATGAATCAAGCTCTTATCGGCCGGCGCACCTACCTGGTGCCCGGCCGCTTCGCGGAACTGTCGTCCGCGCAGTACCTGGCCGTGGTGCAGCTGCTGCACGCTCAGCTGGCGCGGCCGGCGCTCAAGGTGCGCCTGACGATGGTGCTGCTTGACGTGCGCCGGCGGCCGCGGCTGTTTGCCCAGCTCTGGCGCCTGCGCGACGCGCAGCGCCACGAACTGACGGCGCTGGCCGACTTCTGCCTGCAGGAGCCGCGCTTTACCAAGCAACTGCTGCCCGTGCTGCGCGTGCCCGGTCGCCTCACGCGCCTGCACGGCCCGGCCGACGCCTGGGGCAACCTCACCTTTGCCGAGTTTATCCAGGCCGAGGGCCACTTCTTCGACGCGCAGCGCCAGCCCGAGCAGCCGCGCCACCTCGACCTACTCGTGGCCACGCTCTACCGCCCGGCCGGGGGCAGCGACCCGGCCGACCCGCGCCAGGCCTTCGAGGCCCGCGCCGTGGCCGGCCGGCTGCCGCTGGTGGCGCGCCTGCCCCTGCACGTGCGCCAGGCCGTGCAGTTCTGGTACGCCAGCTGCCGCCAGGCCTACGTGCGCAAATACACCGGCACCCTGTTCGAGGCCCCCAAGCCGGGCGATGGCCGCCGCCCGGCCGACCCCCGCGAGACGTGGCGCGAGATTCTGGCTGAACAGGCCGGCTCGCCGGTGAGCTACGACGAGTACGGCCGCCAGCCCCTGCCCAACATCTTCTTCGACCTCGACCTGCGCATCCGCCGCCGGCCGGAGCCCAAAACTTAACTTATAAGGTAAGCCGTGAACTTCACCGACTACTCCGATTATTTCGAGCTGCTGGCCACCAAGCTCAAGGACGTGGCCCACACGACGGCCGCGCCCAAGTTCGCCCGCTTCAACATCGAGGAGATTCTCGCCGGCATGGCCCACGGCCTCGACCCCAGCACGCCCTGCTTGCTGCTGGAGTCGTTCGAGGGCCGGCTCAGCGAGGAGGGCGATAACGTAATGGATACCCAGGACGCGGCCTTCGTTATTTTGCAGCACGCGGACCTAGAGGACTTTAAGGCCCAAAACGGCATTATCGACCGCGCCAAGCAAATCGGCTTTAAGGTCGTAACCAAAATGCGCCACGACGCCCGGCAGCGCCAGGGCCTGGAGCACCTCGACCGCAACTCCTTCGGTTATGAGAAGGTGGGGCCCATCTTCGGCACGTGCTTTGGCTACCGCTTCACCTTCAGCTTCTTCAACCCCGTCAGCCTCAAACTTAACCCGGCCGACTGGCTGCCCTAGCTTATGGCCATCGAAGATTCCGCCGTGCAGGAAGTGTACGCCCTGGTGGCCGACTGGGCCCGCCGCAACGATAAGATTTTGCAAAACCAGATAACCAAGCTCGGCATCGGCGTCAACGACGAGCTCTACCCCTCGGTGGTGAGCAAGGCCTACCAGCTCGCCGCCGCGGAGGTGGGCGTGGACCTAAGCTTCTTAACCTACGGCCGCTTTCGGGATATGGGCGTCGGCCGCGGTACCACGCCCGGCGCACGTGACCTGACCATCGGGGGCATCGTGGCCGCCGTCGAGAGCCAGGACCGCAACGGCCGCCTCATCCGCCGCGAGCGCGGCCCGGGCGGGCGCTTCAAAAAGAGTAAAGAGCAGCCCAAGGGCCGCAAGCCCGCCAAGTGGTACAGCCGCGCTTTCTACGGGCGCCTCACGGCGTTGTCGGGCGCTATTTCGGGCAAGATGGTGGAGAAAGCGATTGCGGCCGTGCGGGCCGTCAAGGACTAGAAAAGCCCCGCCGCGGCGGGGCTTTTTCGTGCCCGCCCCTGTCCTTTCGCCCGCCCTTGAGCGCGAAGAATTTTGGGGCATTATGAGCGTCAAACAAGATAAAGTCCAGGTATCCGTCATCGTGGACGGCAAGCAGGGTATCTCCGAGCTGGGCAAGCTCGAAATGGAGGCCAGCGACTTGCGCCACACCATGCAGGGCCTCAAGCGCGACAGCCAGGAGTACGCCCAGACCGCGGAGCGCTACAAGCAGGTAAAGGCTGAAATGGGCGCGCTGCGCGAGTCCATCGGCCTGACGGGCCTCACCATGAAGCAGCTGCGCCAGTACGCCCGCGAGCTGCAAACCGAGCTCGACACCACGGCCACCCGCGGCACCAAGCGCTACGACGAGCTCAAGGGCAAGCTCCAGGAAGTGAACGGGGCCATCGCCAAGCAGCGCAGCGAGGTGGCTGGCACCTCCTCAGTATGGAGTAAAATTAGTAATGAGGTCAAGCAGTTTGGCATGATGGCAATGGGCGCGCTGGGCTTTCAGTTCGTCACTGACCAGATTAGCAACCTCATCGCCAAGGGCAAAAAACTGAGTGACGAATTAGCCGACATTCAGAAGACCACCGGCATGACGACGGGCGAAGTGCAGGAGTTCAATTCCGAGCTTAGTAAGATAGATACCCGCACCAGCACCAGTGAACTGCGTAAAGTGGCAGCCAGCGCCGGCCAGCTGGGCATTGCCAAAAAGGACGTGCTGGCCTTTACTGATGCCACCGATAAGCTGGTGGTGAGCCTGGGTGACGAGTTTAAGGGCGGGGCCGAGCAGGTAACCAAGGAAATGGGTGCCCTGCGCAACGTCTTCTCGGACATCAAATCCGACAACGTGGCGCAGGACATGCTCCACATCGGCAACGCCATCAACGAGCTCGGCGCTGAGGGGGCCGCGACCGGCCCCGTCGTGGCCGACTTCGCCAACCGCATCGGGGGCGTGGGCATCACGATGGGCCTGACCTCGGGCCAGGTGCTGGGCCTCTCGGCTACGCTTCAGGAACTCAACGTGAGCACCGAGCGCGGCGGTACGGCCACCGTGAAAATCTTGCAGGCGATGGCCGGCGAGCCCGCCAAATTCGCCAAGGTGGCCGGCCTGGGCGTCAAGGAGTTTGCCAACCTAGTGAACACCGACCTCTACGGCGCCCTGGTGAAGGTGAGCGAGGGCGTCAGCAAAAACGGGGCGCACGCCACCGAGCTCGCCAAAATCTTGCAGGAGCTGGGCGTGGATGGGGCCGGGGCCAGCGAGGTAATGGCCAAGCTCGGGGCCAATACCGGAATGCTCGATGAGAAGGTAAAGCTGGCCAGCAAGTCGCTGGGTAACACCAACTCAATTATGAGCGAGTTCGAAACCAAGAACGACAACCTCGCCGGCAAACTCGATAAGCTGACCAAGGCCCTGAGCGGCGTGTTCACCAATTCGGCCTTCAATGCCGGGCTGGAGGTTGTAGTAGATGGCATCACCAAACTCTTCGGCCTGGCCGACGAGGCGGCCGAGCTCACCGACCAGTTCCGGGCGCAGCGCGACGCCGTGGCCGAGCTGGAAAAAAATACGGTGCCCCTCATCGACCGCTACGACGAGCTCCAGGGCAAGGCCACGCTCAACGTGGACGAGCAGCTGGAGCTCGACAAAATCATTCAGCAGCTGGCCCAGACCGTGCCCACGGCCGTGACCGAGTTCGACGAGTACGGCAAGGCCATCGGCATCAACAGCGCGGCCGTGCGCGAGTTTACCCAGCTGCAAAAGGAGATGCTGGTGGTGAAAAACGAGGAGGCCATTCACAAGAACACCGAGCAGCTGGAGCTCTACCAGCGCAAGATTGTGGCCGTGACGGCCGAAATGAACAAAACCTTCGAGGATGGACGGCACTACCGGGCCAGTAACGAAGACGACGGCTTTACTCTCATCAGCGACAAGGAATTGCGGCAGATGGCCAAGGACTTACAGGAGTTTCAGGCCAAGGCCCGCGGCTTTCGCGGGGTGCTGGCCGAGCTGAAAGGGGAGAAGACCGAGGACCAGCTCAAGGCCGAGTCCGACGCCCGCTGGATGGCCTACGTGTTCGGGGACCAGAAAAAGCTCAAGGAAGCGGCCGACGTGCAAATCGGACTGCTCACGGAAATCGACGCCAAGATAAAAGCCCTGAAGGAGAAGCAGCTGGGCGACCTGAGCAAGGCCGAGATTCGGGCCGACGAGGCGGCCATCAAGGCGTTGCAGAAGCAGCGGGCCGACTTGCTGGGCGAGGGCGACGACAAGGACGCCAAGCGTAGGGAGAAAAAGATGAAGGCCGAGCACGACGCGGCCCTCAAAAACCTGCACGACCTGCAAGCCGTGGCCATGCAGGAGCAGGCCAAGCTGCGCCAGGTCGATGCCGAGGCCGACCAGCAGGCCCTCAACCAGCTCGACGCCCACTACAACACGCTGATTGAGAAGGCCCGCCAGATGGGCGAGGATACCAAGCTCACCGAAAAGGAGCGCCGCGAGGCCATCGCCACCATCGACCTACTGGCCGATTCCCGCGACGAGGCCCGCGAAAACCTCAAGCGCCAGCAGCGCCAGAAGCACGCGGCCGAAGACCTGAAGCTGGAAAACCAGCTGGCCCTCGACCGGGCCAACCTGCGCATCCTACTGGCCAAGCGCAACGAGAAGGCTGACCCCGAGGCGCTCAAGCAGGCGCTCCTGGCCAAAATAGTGGCGGAGCGTGACATCGAGCTGCAAAACACCAAGCTGACCGAGGACCAGAAAAACCTCATCAAGCAGGATGCGCTCAATAAAATGGATGCTGTCATCCAGAGCAGCGCCGAGAAGCAGAAGCAGGAGATGCTCAAGGCGTTGGAGCAGTTCAGCCAGCGGGCGACGCAGCTGCTCGACGGGTTTCTGAATTTCGCCAAAAGCATGTCGGAGGCCACGCTGCAAGCGGCCGACAACCAGAAAAACGGGGCCGTGCAGGCGGCCCAGCAGCAGCAGACGGCCGCCGTGAACAGTGCCCAGGGCACCCGCGACGCCCGGCTCGCCGCCCTGGAGGCCGAGAAGAAAAAGGGCACCGTGACGGCCCGGCAGTACGAGGCGCAAAAGGCGCAGATTCAGGCGGAGTTTGAGGCCCAAAAGCTGGGCAGCAACGAGAAGTTCGAGGCCAGCAAAGCCGCCGCGCAGGAGGAGTACGACAAAAAAGCGAAGCTGGCCAAGCAGGAGCAGTTCGAGGCCGAGCGCGCCGGCAACATCGCGAAAGTCACCATCGACACCGGCGTGGCCATCGTCAAGGCCCTGGCCGAGGGCGGCCCGTTTGCCGGCCCGGCCCTGGCCACCATTATCGGGGCGATGGCCGCGCTCCAGATTGCGACCATCGTGTCCACGCCCACCCCGGCCTTTGCCGAGGGGGGCTTCACGGCCAACGGCTTCACGGGGCTCCAGCACCAGTACCTAAGTCGTTCCGCCGGCGGCCTGCTGCCCGAGGGCCCCTTCCTGGCCACGGTCAACGAGCGCGGGCCCGAGTACTTCGTGCCCCACCACCTGCTCCAGCAGCCGGCCGTGGCGCGGTCGGTGGGCATCATCGAGGCCATCCGCACCGGGCGCAGCGCGCCCACGTCCACGCCGGCCGCGGCTTTTGCCGAGGGCGGCTACACGGCCACGCCCGGCTACGGCGCGCCCACCAGCTCCGGCGCGGGCGCGCTCGACCAGGCCACGGCCCTGCGCCTGGCCGTGGCCACCGAGCGCCTCAACCAGAACCTGGAAAACCCCACGCCCGTGCGGGCCTACGTCGTGTACCGCGACGTGACCGACGCCGGCGAGCAGCTCACCACTTTGCAAGTAAACGCCTCCTACTAAATGCTAATTGAAGTAAGAACTACCTGGACCGTGCAGGGCACCGGCGGCGGCGGCAACGTGGCCACCGGCACCGGCATCGCCTTCGATACCGTTACCCACCAGATTGTGCCGTTCAGCGAACGGCGCAACCTCTCGATTCTGGACCCCGCGCCGGCCAACGTCAACTTGCCGGCCGGCACAGTTATTTGGTTTGAGTGCGACGCCAGCCTGACGGCGACGCAGTGGCTCTTCGACGGCAACAACGGCACCACCACCGCCACCGTGCCCAACAGCCCCAGCTGCGGCTGGATGCCCCCGAGCACGCCCGGCCCCACCTGCGATATCGTGCTCAGCGTGCAGGTCGTAGGCGACACCCTCGTGGCCACCGTCACCCAGGCCCACGGGGCCGTCACGTACAGCCTCGACGGTGGCCTGACCACCCAGGCCTCGCCCGTTTTCGGGCCGCTGGCCCCCGGCACCGGCTACGTCGTGACGGCCTACGACGCCGGCGTGACGGGGTGCCAGCGCAGCAGCGCCCCGCAAACCATCTTGCCCGCGGTGCCGACCCTGGCGCCGGTGGCCAGCGCCCTGGCCCCGCTGGGCTTTTCGCGCAACCCCATCGCCCTGCTGGCCAGCGCCACCCAGCCCGGCCGGGCCCTGCTTACCGAGCTCTGGGTCGAGTCGCGCCACGGGGCGGGCATCTACCAGCGCGTGGT
The DNA here is from genome assembly GCA_022701825.1 of Hymenobacteraceae bacterium. GTDB lineage: Bacteria > Bacteroidota > Bacteroidia > Cytophagales > Hymenobacteraceae > Hymenobacter. The sequence continues at coordinate 8,284 of JAKONR010000299.1, forward strand.
GCAGCGCGTGCGCCCCACCGACGCGGCCGGCCAGGCCGAGCTCCAGCTGCAAGGCCAGCTGCACGCCGTGCTCAGCACCGAGCGCCCCGACCTGAGCCAGCCCCTGCGCCTGACGCGCCTGACCCACAACATCCGCCGCTACTACGCCACCATCGCGGAGGTGCAGCCCGGCACCGGCCTGCCCGGCCCCACCGTGTACCAGGCCCCGGCCACCGTGCTGCGCGGCGGGCTGGGCTGGGCGCCGGCGCGCGCGGGTGCCTTCTTCACGCCCCTGCCCCAGGATTTTCTCACCTGGCGGCCGGCCGGCGAGCAGCTGGTGGGGCGTGGCCACCACGTGCTGCTCGCCGCCCTGGTGCCCGCCGCGACCACGACGGCCGAGCTGCGGCTGCTGGCGTACCGGCGCGGGGCCAGTGCCCCTTTTCTCTCGCTGAGCGACGTGCTGCCCCTGCGGCCGGCCCCGCTGGGCGCGGCCCCGAGCCCGTACCTGGTGCAGCTGCACGCCCACCTGGCGGCGCTGCCGCCCGACGCCTACCGCGCCGAGGTGCAGCTGGTGGTGGCCGGCCAGGTGCGGGCCGGCCGGCGCTACCTGCTCGACGACTCCTACCGCCACCGGCAATACGTTTTCCTTAACTCACTGGGCCAGTGGGATACGCTCAGCTGCCGCGGCCCGCTCACCAGCAGGGGCAGCGTGGAGCGCACGGTGGCCACGTCGCTGATGCCGGCCGCCTACGACCCGCAGGACGGCCCCGAGTCGATAGTGGACGTCACGCTGGAGAGCAAGCTCAGCGTGAGCACCGGCGGCATTGCGCCGGCAGAAGTGGAATACCTGCGCGAGCTGCTGCTCAGCCCCGAGGTGTACGAGGTCACGGCTGACCAGTTGCGCAAGATTCGGTTGCTCACCAAGGACTTTACCGACTACCAGGACGATGCCGGCGCCGACGGCGTGGCCTTCGACTACACCTACGCCTTCGATACCCGCCTCTTCGACCATGCTCGCCTTACGCACCTATAACGGCCAGGCGCTGGAGCTTAGCCCCGACACCACCCTCAGCGTCGAGCTCAACAACGCCCTGCTGGCCGACGCCACCAACAACGGGGCCTACGCCCTGCCCTTTACCCTGCCGCGCACGGCGCGCAACCAGGTGGGGCTGGGCTTTCCCGAGCTGCTCGACCACGCGGCCGGCCAGCGCCGCCGCTACGAGAACACCGACGTCTTCGACGACGGCCAGCACCTGCTCAGCGGCACCTTGCAGCTGCTGCGCGTCACGGCCAGCACCTACGAGCTGACGCTGCTCTTCGGGGCCTCGGCCGTGATGACTAAGCTCAAGGCCGTGAAGCTGCGCGAGCTGGTACTGGGCGGCCCGCGGGTGCTGGAGAGCCTGGCCAGTGTCAAGACTTTGCGCGCCCACATGGCCGACGTGGTGGCCAACCCCGCCGCCTACGACTACGTGTTCGCGCCGGTCAGCAATAACGACGCCTTCGAGGACTACGACGACGCCTTTATCCGCTTCCCCAACCTCAACACGTGGCGCCCGCCGGGCGGCACCCAGGGCTTCCCCGTGGAGGGCTTTTACCTGGATAACGGCACGTTTGCCGGTGGCGGGGTGGGCGGCACGCTGGGCTTTCCGGGCTTCTTTGCCCGCTTCGCCTGCGTGCCGGTGCCGTTCGTGCGCCTGGGCTACCTGGTGCGCGCGATGCTGCACGAGCTGCACATCCCCTTCGAGGAGGACGTCTTCGATGCCGAGATGGAGAACCTGGTCGTGGTGGGCAACAACCTGGGCCCCGGCCTGGCCCTGCTGGCGCCCTACCCGCTGAGCAGCACGATGCCGCCCGACCGCACCATCCGCCTGGCGGAGCTGCTGCCCGAGCTCACGTGCGCGGAGCTGCTGCGCAAGGTGGCCGACACGTTTTACCTCGACTTGTCGGTGAGCCCGCTGGGCCGGCTGCGCATCCGGCGCACGTCGCGGCTGCTGGCTTTGCCGCCGGCCGTGCAGCTCACGCGCTACGCGGCGCCCGGCTACGAGGTGGACCTGGGCGAGCCGCTGCGCCTCGATACGGCCTACCTGGTGGGCGACGATAAAATTGCCCGCGAAAACTACCAGGTGCCCGACCCCGCGCAGCTGGCCGCGCCGGTGGCCACGGTGGCCGCGCTGCCGGCCCTGCCCAGCGCGACCCACGAGGTGCGCCTGGTGCTCAGCGAGGATGCCTACTACCAGCACGACGGCACGGCCTGGGTGTTCTTCAGCCAGCACATTTTGACCGTCAGCGTGGGCGACGCCGCGGCTGAGAACGCTGTGCAGGCTGAGCCGGGCATCGACCTGTTGCTCGACCTGGACAGCACGCCCTACGCCGTGCTGCCCATTCCGGGCGTCAACACCACCGTGCCCCACGAGGCCCACCTCGAAGTCATGCGCGTGCCGGTGCTCGGGGCCCGCGCCTACGCGCCGGCCTACAACCTGTTCGACCGCAGCAAGGCCCTGCGCCTGGCCTTCTACCGCGGCCGGCAGCCCTACAAGGACGCCACCATGCCCGGCAGCTACCCGCTGCTCACGGCCGCGAGCACCAATCAGCAGGGCGTGAAGGTGGGCGACTACTCGCTGCGCCTGGCCGGCGACGACGGCACGGTGGCCCAGTGGGGCCGGGCGCTGCTGGAGCTCAAGGCCGACCCGCAAACCGTGACCTGGCCGGTGTGGCTCGACGCCGAGCAGTTCTACCAGCTCGACACGGGCCGCAAAGTGGACATCGACGGGCTGCACTTCGTGGTGAAGAAAGTGAGCCTCACGTTTCCGATTCGCCAGCCCGCGCAGCTGGAGCTCGTCGTGGTGCCGCCCAAGGTGACGCTGTAATAAGGCGTTCGAAAAACCCTCTCAAAAACGGCCCCGAAAACCTGCGTTTTCGGGGCCGTTGGCGTAGGTAGGAAAGTCGTTCGAAAAACAGTAGTTTTGCGAATGGCCTCCCTCATCCTTTTAAAGCTATGCCTCTACTACTAGCGGAAGTCAATTGGATTGGCGTGTTTAGCTTCTCGGTGATGACAGTGGCGATGGGCTGTTTCTGGCTTGCCATGGTGTATGGGGTATACCTGGCCTTGCGTAATTTTTTTCGGGGAGTGCGAAAGCACGGTAAGTAGAAAGTATGACCGCTGCCATCTATGCCCGCGTCTCAACCAAAGACAAAGGCCAGACCAACGAAAACCAGTTGCGCGAGCTCCGCGCCTTTGCCGAGCGGCTGGGCTACTCCATCTATAAGGAGTACTGCGACCAGGAAAGCGGGGGCTCTGCTGAGCGGCCGCAGTTTCAGCAGCTCTTTCTCGATGCCCACCAGCGGCGCTTCGACGTGGTGCTGTTCTGGAGCCTCGACCGCTTCAGCCGCGAGGGCGTGACCGAAACGCTCAACCACCTGCAGAAGCTGACCGCGGCTGGCGTGCAGTTCAAGTCCTTCACCGAGCAGTACCTCGACAGCACCGGCATGTTCCGCGAGGCCATCATCGGCTTTCTGGCCGCCATCGCCAAGCAGGAGCGCGTGCGCTTTTCCGAGCGCATCAAAGCCGGCCAGGCCCGCAGCAGCAAAGCGCCCGGCCGCCCGGCGCTGGCCGACGACGTGGTGGCCGAATTGCGCCGCCTGAGAGGGGAGGGGCTCAGCTTCAAGAAGATTCAGGTAGCAACTGGGGTGCCCGTGGCGACCATGCACAAGTACCTCTCAGAGGCCTGAAAAGGGACTTTTTTGGTGGCATCTGCCACCATTTATGCCACCTACAAGTGCCTGAAACAGCCTTAAAGGCGCTTTTTAAATCATAATTCTGTGCCGGGTGGCGCGGCCTTTTTTTGCCCATTGGGGTTTGATTGGGTTTAAATAGGCGCTAGGGCACATTGGTGGCAGGTTTTGCCACCAGCCCCAGTCACACCCAGTTAGAATTTAGGTTGGTCTGCCCCTGATTTTGCCAATTCCCTTAGGCGGCCTGCTCGGGCAGGCGCCGGGCGGTCTTACGGTGCGAGTCGAGTAGTTCCTGCTCATCGATGCCGAGGTACATGTTAAACTGCGTCTCGGTCTGGTGGCCGGTGGCCGGTATCACGAGCGATTTGGGCACGCCCTGCTACACTTTGAGTGTGGCGTAGGTCTTGCGGCCCACATGCATGCCGAGCTTAAGGCGCGTGAGGCGGGCGATGGTTGCTATGTGGTGCTTTGCCGATGGGAGGGGCACCAGCGCCGACTAGTCTGCAAGAGTATCAAAAAAACGGGCCCGAAAACCTGCGTTTTCGGGCCCGTTTCGGCACTTTTCAAAACCATCCACAAATAGGCGAGCAGCTTGTTTGGATTACTCTCCGAAAAACTGCGCTAAAATCCCTTCTTATAATCGGGAGGAAATTGGTGAAAATGCTCATTAAAAGAAGTGACTTTTAATGGATTATGTCACTACTGCACAACTACTTTTTGGCGGGCCGTGCCGCTGGGCGCCTGCACTTCTAGCACGTAGAGGCCGACCGGCTCGCGGCTCAGGTCCAGGGACAAGGCAGCCGCGGTGGGCCACGCCTGCTGGTGCACCAGGCGCCCGGTGGCATCGAGCACCCGCACGCTGGTAGGACGGCCGCTCGTTGCCTGCACCGTAAAACAGCCGCCCACCGCCGGGTTGGGCGCGACCTCTAGCCCGGCCTGGAGCGCTACGTCGGTGCGCGTGGCCAGCGCCGTGCCGCTGTAGCGGAGCGCCCCTCCGTTGAATTGTGAGCCGATGGGCTGAAAGCCGCCCGACCAGCCCACGCTGCTGCTCACAAACTCGACGTTCAGGTGATTGAGCGTGTTATCAATGGCCACCCACGTTTGGCCGTTGTCGCGGGAGTAGGACGAGCCCTGGTCGCCATTGCCCAGGTTAGCTCCCACTGATACGTACTGGCTCGTGCCCGGCACCCCACTCAGCGCCGCCCCGTGCAGCGGCCCCGTGTACGTTACCGGCGCCCAGGTGGTGCCCCCATTGGTGGAGCGGAACAGGCGGTGGTTGGTGCCGTTGTCATCCAGGGAGAGGGCCAACCCATTCTGCGCGTCGCGGAAGAGCACGTTGGTCAGCTCTACATTGGAATCGACTAGCGCCACCGTCCAAGTCAGGCCTTTATCCGCGGAGCGAAAGACACGGCCGGCACTGGTGGCAAACCAGATGGTGGAGCCGACTACCGACGGGGCCGTGACGGCGATATTTTCGTCTACTACCGTGAGGGGCGTTGTCGCCGTCGAGCGGGTCCACGTGGTGCCGGCGTCGGTGGTCGTATAGATTTCGAAGCCGCCGCTGGTGCTGAGCGGGGCACCCACCGCGACCCCCTCCGTGGCGGAGAAGAAGCGAATCAGGCCGGGGTAGCTGGCTGAGCTGCCAAATACCGTCGCGCTGCTCTGCACGGTCCAGTTTAGGCCGCCGTCGGTGGTGTGCAGGATGCGTCCTCCTACCCCGTTGACGTTGACGGTGGTGACCCACGCCGAAGTGGCGCTGCTAGCAGCCAGGGACGTAGCCTCTTCGCTCACGCTGGTCTGCACGGGCAGGTTGCTCACGGTCCAAGTCTGGCCCGCGTTGGTGGTGCGGCTCACTTGCGGGGCCACGTAGCTGCTCGCCCCAATATTCACTCCCCAGGCGGTGCTGGCGTCCACGGCATCGAAGAGCAGGGGCGCGGCCTGGGTAGAGGCAAAGCCAATGGGCTGGTAGACCCACTGCGCGTGGGCAGTCGAGGTGCTTAGCCCAAGCCCTAAGCAAAAGAGGAACTGTTTTAGCATACTTACAAGAAAAAGAGGGAAAGAAAGGTACCGTAGGGGCAAAGGTACAGCCCGTTGTGCTGAGGCTTGCAACAGAATGCTAACGGGCGGCCACTGGTCGCCCCCGGAGCCTGCGGGCTTGTCGTCGGGGCTATTTAGGCTTACCCAGCGCGGGTGTGTCGGCCCCTTACTCGGCTCGCTAAACTAAAGCCTATGAGGCCGCTACGATAAGCCAGCCCGGCGCTTTGCTACCGGGGGCGGCTTTTTTGCTGGCTCAGAATGGAGGCGCTGCATGACAGGCCGCCGCGACTGCCAACCTCACGGGCATACGCCGGCCCAGCGCGAAGCGCTCCCGATGGGGGCGAGGCGCTCAAAATTTTGTCGCGTAAAAAGCGAAAACTTCCTCCCATAAGTACGGTAATGAAAAAACAAAAGCCCTGCTCTTGTAAAATCCAGTAGGTTATGCCAGGCCACACTTTGCACCGCTTTGCCATCCTTTGCGGCCACTATGCGTGCGCCCGGCCTTCGTTTTTGTAGCGGCTGGCGCTAGTGGTAGCGGCGCGCCTGCCCGGCAGCAGCGAGGAAGCTCTTGTTGCTTAAGTAGCAGCGGCGGAGCATCATACCTCTCCGCTATGCGGCGGCGGCGTTCCTGCCCCTCTTTGCTGTATTCGTGCTGCTCTAGCAACTGGCTGGCCTGGCGGTAGGTGATGCCCGTGAGGGGATACCGAAAACGCTCGCCCTGAGAAACGGCTATATCCCGGTAAAAGACCAGGTGCTTCCGTTGCAGCTCGGGCAGGCTATGCTCGTTCTTGATATCCTGCATATCCTTTGTAAAGGTGGTCGCGTCGACTTGAATGTTGACAAAGGGGCGGTCGAGGGCCAGCTTGCTCTTGCCTTGGAAGGCCGCTAACGTGAGCAGCAGGGTGGCCCCTGCCAGGGATGTAGCGAGGAGGCGGAGGTTCATAACAAGTAAGTGGAAATTTTATAATTAGTAATCAAAGGCTTACGTCAGTAAAAACTCCCGCTGTGATGCTGGTGCCAGGGGTGTTTGTGCCGGTGGCTGCGAAAGTGCCCGAGACGCTGCTGCTCGTAGTGGAGAGCGTAGTGAGGTCATTGCGCATCGGCAGTCCCTGGGGGTAGTCACTGTCTACCAAATGGATAGTGGTGGGGCGATAGGCCGTGGTGGGTTGGGTTGACGCTTTCTCAAAATTGATGGCAAACTCCTCCTTGCCTGCTGCGGGCTGAGGATTAGTGGTTAAGATGACGGATAATACATCCGTCCCGGGGCCACCGGAGTTGCTGGCGTATGACTTGAAATACGTTCGCGCCTGGCAGTTTACGGTGCGCCCGTTCAGCTTGTAGCTACCCGTGTTGCTGGTGCTAGCTGGGGTGGCGTCGTCTTTCTTGGCGCAGCCCAAGGTGCTCAGCAGCAGAGTGGTGGCAACTAGCGGAGTGGCGAGTAGGCGTGCGTTCATTGGCTGTGGCAGGGCAAGCGGTTAAACCTGATGCGCCGTGGCGCTGGTGCCTGTTTTTTCGAGGCCAGTAGGGTGTGTTTCGCAGCAAGTTAGGGCTGGCGGTAGGTTGCTGCCGCTTCCAGCTTATCTTTTCCGGCTAGTTCCACTAATTGCTAGCAGTATGATGCCTTTTTTACCGGCTTTTCGCCTCTGCGCGGGCGCCTTTTTGTTGCTTACTCCTGGCCTGGTGTGCGGCCAGAACAGTCCCCGCAGCTTTTACCTCGGCGCGCGGCTGGGGTACAGCTCCTACACCATGGAAGGCGAGGAGGTGAAGCTGCACACCCGGCCGGGCGCCGACGAGCTGCGCCGGGCGCAGTGGTTTACCGCCGGCGTTATCGCCCGCAAGCGTCTCTACGCGCCCCTTTCGCTCCAGGCAGAAGTGAACTACGTCCGGGAAGGCGGCCACTTTAAAGGCGGCTTTTTCCTGGGTAAGACGGTGTATACGATTGACTGCCTGCAAATTCCGCTCTTGCTCGATGTCGAGGTGCCCACCAGCGAGCACCTGTCGGTGCACCTGCAGGGCGGCATGGCCTACTCCACCGTTGTGCGTGGCGTAGAGCTGGATATGCCGAGCTTCGATAAGCGCAACAACTTCAGCAATGCGTCGTCTTTCTTCACGCCAATGTATGGCGGCGAGCTGGCCTGGCATCAAAACCGACACGTCTATTTTTTCAGCGCCCGCTACGCGCAAGACCTGACCGACTACTACCAGCGCGAGTATTTGGATACGCACTACAACGCCCGCAGCAGCGGCTTTTTACTCACCGTCGGCACGTTGTTCGGCCTCTGATAAGCTTGTAGAAAATAGCGCCGGGAGTATGCCCCCGGCGCTATTTTCTACAAGCTTATCAGGGGCTCAGGGCCGGTCTATGCGGTACAGGCGGCCCTGGTCGGTGACGGCGTACAAGGCCCCGTCGGTTCCTTGCGTAACGTCGCGGAAGCGCTGGCCTTCGCTGGCGAGCAGGCGCTCTTCGCCCACCACCCGGTCGTTGTCCAGGCGCAGCCGCACCAGGTGCTGGCCGCTGAGCGAGGCCAAAAAGAGGCTATTTTGCCAGCCCGCTACCCGGTTGCCGGTATAAAACGTCATGCCGCTGGGCGAGATGACCGGGTCCCAGTAGTACACCGGCTGCTCCAGGCCGCTGCCTTGCTGGATGCTGCCGCCGATGGGCTGGCCGCCGTACTCGATGCCATACGTGATGGTGGGCCAGCCGTAGTTGGCCCCCGCACGCAGGCGGTTGAGCTCGTCGCCCCCGCGCGGGCCGTGCTCGCTTTGCCACACCTCGCCCGTGACGGGGTGGATGGCCAGGCCCTGCGGATTGCGGTGGCCGATGGAGTAGAGCTCGGGCAGGGCGCCCGCCTGGCTGAAGGTCGGGTTGCCGGGCGCCGGCTGCCCCGTTTTGGTGAGGCGAATGACTTTGCCCAGCGCCGACGTAACGGCCTGGGCCTGGGGCCGGGTGGCCAAATCGGACCGCTCGCCGGTGCTGATGAGCAGGTGGCCGGTGCGGTCGAACAGCACGCGCCCGCCGTAGTGCAGCGCCCCGGCGTAGGCGGGCTCGGCCCGGTAGATAACGGTGGCATTCTCGATGGTGCGCTCGTCCGTGGCCAGCCGGCCCTTGCCGATGGCCGTCAGGTTGCCCGTCGGCCGCGCCTCCGAAAACGACCAGTACACCAGCCGGTTGGTGGCAAAATCGGGGTCCAGGCACAAGCCCAGCAGCCCGCCTTGCCCGGCGGCGTTCACCGCCGGCAGGCCCGTGATGGGCGCGCTCACCGCGCCGGCCGCCGTGACGAGGCGCAGCTGGCCCGCCTTTTCGGTGACGAGCAAGCGGCCATCGGGCATACTCACGACACCCCACGGGCTAGTAAGCGCCGACGTAACAACCGTGGCCCGGTAGCTGCTGGCCGGTGTGGCCAGCCCCCCAATGCGGGTTTGCCCTGCAAAGGCGGGCTTGTAGGTGGTGTTGGGGGCGTTGGTTTCTACGGGAGGCGTCAAGGTCGCGTCGGGCGTGGCCGCTTGCTCCTCATCGGAGCAGGACCCGCAGGCCAGCGCAAGGCCAAAAAGGTAGCAAAAAGAACGATTCATGCGTAGTTAAATTGAAAACAGATGAACGACTAAACGCCATTCCATACGGCTATTCTCAATTTTTAGCTGAGTTTTCTTCATCCATACTTCACTATTGTGCCCGCATCCAGGTAAGCTTCCACGTGCCCAAAAGGCCCCTGCCACCCGCTGGTGCCCGGCTTTGCTGGCGGCGGGCGCGGCAGCAAGCCGCCGCGCCAGGCAGGAGCAGACCAGCGCGTGCTGGGCAGTCTGCGAAAAGCAAATACCGCTGCTGAAACGGAAACTTTCTGGCTAGTTATGAATTTATGGTGAATAATAACGCTTTTCAGGGTTCGTTGACCGCCCGCGCCAGGGTAGCAAAGCAGCAGTGGCCCGCTGCCCGCCAAGGTACCGGCCGGTGCGCTTGCGAGCGAGTGGGCCTCAACTAAGCAAGGCACTTTAGGTACTATTATACGCCGCATCGGCCTTCATTTTTAGCAGATTAGCACACCGGCGTACATGGTTGTAAGCAGTAGCAAAGGGTATCAGGTTTTCGTAGTAGCCAGCGTGTGCTGGCTGCTGGCCCCCGGCCTGGGCTGGGCGCAGGGGCGGCACCTGCTCAGCGGCACGGTGCGCGGCACCGACGGCACCGCCCTGCCGGGGGCCACCGTGGCCGCCCCGGCCCTGGGCGTGGGCACGGCCACCGATAAGGAGGGCCGCTACCGCCTGGAGCTGCCCGAGGGGCCGCAGCAAGTCACGGTATCCTTCGTGGGCTACGTGGCGCAAAGCCTGCGCGTGCACCTGCGCCAGCGCCAGCAGCGCGACTTCGCGCTGGCACCCAACCCCAACGAGCTGGGCGAAGTAGTGGTGAGCGGACAGCAGACGCTGCGCGAAAAGCTCGAAACCACCCAAATGGGCGTCGAGCGCCTCACCAGCCGCGAGGCCAAGCTGCTGCCCGCGCTGTTTGGCGAGGTCGATATTCTCAAAACCTTGCAGCTCAAGCCCGGCGTGCAGGGTGGGGGCGAGGGCAGCAGCGGCATCTTCGTGCGCGGCGGCAGCAGCGACCAAAACCTGGTGCTGCTCGACAACGCGCTGGTGTACAATCCCAACCACCTGTTCGGGCTGTTTTCGGTCTTCAACTCCGACGCCGTGCAGAGCGTGGACCTCTATAAGTCGGGCTTCCCGGCGCAGTTTGGGGGGCGGCTCTCGTCGGTGATTGACGTGAAGATGCGTGAGGGCAGCCGCGAGAAATTCACCGTGACGGGCGGCCTGGGGCTGATAGCCTCGCGCCTGAGCGTGGAGGGGCCGCTGGGCCGCCACGCCGTCGGCCAGCCGGCCCGCGGCTCGTTTATCGTGAGTGGGCGGCGCACGTACTTCGACGTGTTTACCCGCGCCCTCAACCAGGCCAATGCCAGCAGCGAGACGTGGCGGCCCATTCCGGACTACTATTTCCACGATTTCAGCGCCAAGGCCAACTACGCGCTCAGCGACAAGGACCAGCTGTTTTTTACCGGCTACCTGGGGCGCGACGTGTTTGGCTTCAATTCGTTTGGCGACTTCGCGGCCAACTTTTCGTGGGGCAATACCCTGGGCACGCTGCGCTGGCAGCACACGTTTTCGCCCCGGCTCACGGCCAATACGCAGGTGGGCCTCACCAGCTACCAATACTCGCTGGGCAGCAGCTTCGATATCCTGGCTTTTGGGCTCACCTCGACTATCCGCGACCTCACCACGCGCACCGACTTCGACTACGTGCCCCACGAGCGCCACACCGTGCGCTTCGGGGCCAGCGCCACGCACCACACCTTCGGCGTGGGCCGCCTCCAGATAGAATCGCAGGATAACTCGCTGGCCGTCAACAGCGGCATCAGCTACCCGGCCCAGGAAGGCGGCCTCTACGCCAGCGACAACTGGAAGCTGAGCGAGCGGCTCCAGGCCGAGCTGGGGCTGCGCCTGAGCGGCTTCAGCAGCGCGGGCCGCGCCTACGGCGGGCTGGAGCCCCGTGCGGCGGTGCGCTACTCGCTCAGCGACAAGATTTCGCTCAAGGCCAACTACGCCCTGATGTACCAGTACGCGCACCTGGTCAGCAACACCGGCGCCTCGCTGCCCACCGACATCTGGTACCCCACGCGCCTCAACGTGCGCCCCCAGCGCTCGCAGCAGGTGAGCACCGGCGCGAGCTGGCTGCTGGGCGGGGGCAAATTTTTGCTCACCAACGAGGTGTACTACAAGTGGGCCGCCAACCAGATTGACTTCCGCGACGGCGCCCAGATTTATGCCAACCCTAACCTCGACCAGGAGTTTCTTTTCGGCCGGGGCTGGAGCTACGGCAACGAGCTGTACCTCGAAAAAAAGGAGGGCAAAACCACCGGCTGGATAGGCTACACGCTGGCCTGGGCCTGGCGCCAGTTTC
>JAKONR010000307.1 GCA_022701825.1 Hymenobacteraceae bacterium
CGGCGCCTTCGGCCAGCGTGGCCCAGCCAAAGCCGAGCGCCACCAGCAGCTCGACCTGCCCCAGCAGGGCCACCACCGACAGCGCCGCATTGAGGCCCGCGATGAGCATGGTGGCCGCAAAGCCGGCGTTGAGTTGCGTGAGGGGGTCGTTTACGGTGCCGCCCAAGGGCCGGCCATCGAGCTGAAAATCGAGGCCCTGCGCGCCAAATTTTTGCTGAAGCTGCACCAGTAGGCGCCGGCCGTCGGGCAGGGCAAATGCGCGGCCGGCCTTGAGCTCGGCCGGGGTGAGGCGGCCCAGTTCCTGGCCCTGGTAGTCGAGGCGGAAGTTGCGGAAAAACAGGCTCCAGGTGGCGGTCACCCCATCGGTGCGGGCGGCGTCGAGGTAGTACGTTTTGGTGGGCATAAGCTGGAAGGGTAAGGCCGCGCTAACGCCGGCAGACAAGGCGGGCGCGCACCGCCCGCAAGGTAGTCCGGGCGCGGCTGGCAGAGCCACCGCGCCTGCTGCCAGCAATGCCTCAGCTCCGTTGTTGTGGCAGTCATCAAAATAGAATTTGCGCCAAAAATGCCACCCGTTTAGTAGGGCCGGACAACTGAATGAGTAGTAAGCGCAAGCCCCGCGAGTTGGCTACGCCGCGCACTGCCCGGCTCGCACGCTAACTTGTACCAGGCCCGCTGCGGCGGCGCGCCGCCCTAATCAGCTGAATGGTGGAGCACGCGAAAACGGAGGCGGAGCAGGGCGTGCCGGGTCGTGTCGGGCTGGTCCGCCACCAGGGGAATGCGCTGATGTCGCCAGGGGAAGGGCCGCTGGTGAGCCAGGTAGGGGTACAGCGTATCGGGCCGGGGCACGCGGGGCCGCATCGGAAATACGCGCACGTACGCCACCGAGTCGCTGACGCGGGCCTCGGCCGCCACGCCGAAGGGATAGTCCACCAGGTAGGCATTGCGCTCCTCGGTGCGCGGGTCGTCGGCCGCTTCGTGCGGCCAGCGGCGGTATTCGCTCAGGACATAGCGCCACGTGGGGGCCAGGGCCAGGCGCAGGGGCACTTTGTCGGCCGTTTCGGTCAGGTCGATTTCCTGGCTGCGACCCGAGTAGAAGCTCCACTGATAGCCGGGGTGGGGGTAGAGCTCGAGCCGGGAGGAGGGGCGGCGAAAGCGGAGCGTATCGAGCCCGGCCGCGGCCGCCACCGAGGCGGGCACAAACTGCGCCCGCAGCAGCACCTGGCTGCGGTAGGCATCGGTCAGGTGAAACAGGCTATCGGCCCAGAGCGAATCGGGGGCCCAGTAGCTGCTCAGCGTATCCTGCCGGGTGAGGGGCCGGTAGTGGGTGCCCAGCGTTTCGAGCAGCGGCTTGAGGCGCGGCGGCGGCTCCGGGGGGGCATCGGGCCGGCACGCCCCGAGCAGGGGCAGCGCGGCGGCTAGCAGTAGGCGGGTAGTATGCATCGGGCGGCGGCTTAGCGGGGCAGGGTTAACTCGTCGTAGGTTACGCGAGCGTCGTCGGCCAGGCTGCCATCGGGCAGGGCGTGGCGGCGCATGAGTACCACGCGCTGGGGGGCAGCCCAGCGGGCGGCGACCGGCTCCCAGGTAGTGGGCTCGATTTGCCAGCGCAGGCGCGCGCCGGTAGGCTCGATTTGCACCAGGCTCAGCCTATTCGCCTGGTCGCCACCGCCCAGGCCGGGGCTCAGAAACAGTACAAAGCGGCCGTCGGGAGCGGCTACGGGGCTACCGGGTAGCTCGGCCAGGCGGTAGCCGGTGCGCTGGTCTACCAGCACCGTGCCGTCCGACTCCCAGGCCCAGGCGCGCACCGCCCACTGGTGGGCCGTAGGCAGGCTGCCCCAGTACCTATACCGCACGGCAGCCGCATTTTGCAGGGTAAACTGCGCGTCGGGCGTGGAGGTTAGCTGCACCTCGGGGCCCTGCGCCGGCCGCAGCCGCAGCACCGGGCCCTGGCGGGTAAGGCGGCCCTGCCCGGCGGGCAGGTGCTCGGCAGTGGAATCGTTGGGCAACTCGGGCAAGCCGCCGAAGGGTAATTTATCGAACGCCGCCGCCGTGGTGGCGCGCAGCTGCACCACCTGACCGCCGGGCAGGTGCAGGGTGTCGGCAGGGCTGCCAGTGGCTTTTTCGACTGCCGGCTCGGTCGTGGCCGCTGGGCCAGTCGGCTGCCTGGCGGTGGGCTGGTCGGGGTGGCAGGCACCGAGGCCGAGCAGCCCGGCGGCTAAGCTACCCAGGGCAATCGGGCGTAAATACTTCACGTAGTGGCTCATGCAAAAGAAGGGAAAGAGGTAAGCCTGTGCTCACTCTTTGTAAATGTCAAACTTGGCCAGCGGCACCCGGCCGAAGTTTTTGGTGGTGGTGGCCGTGGTGGTGCCGTGCTCGGGGTCGGTGGCGTCGAAGTGCTCGCGGCCATCGCGGTTCAGCAGCCAGGTGCGGGCCGCCGGGTCGTACTTAAACGTGACGAAGCGCGTCCAGCGCTGGGCGCTGCCGCCGTAGTGCTCTACCGTAAAGTAGCCTTTCTTGATGGCCAGGCCCATGAAGGGGTCGCCCATGATGCCGCCACAGTCCACGCAGTACACCGCGTTGTCGGCGCGAGCGGCCAGGGTGTAGGTGCCGCCCGTGCCGCCCACAAACAGCAGCAGCGGCCGTTTGGTGGGATGGGCCACTACATCGGAGGTCTTTTGCTCGTCGGGCCGGTGCACCACCACCAGCCAGTCGGGCAAGGCGTCGCGGTTGAGGTCGCCCTTAGCCGCGTCGAGCACGGTGTAGCCAGCGGGCAGCGCCCGGCGAACGGCGGCGGGCAGCGGTGGCGTGGGCTCGTGCGGGGCCTGTGCTGGGCCGGCCAGCAGCAGGCCCAGGCCCGCTAACAAAGAGAAGCTATTCATGGCAACGCGGTTTTTTTGCGGCATCAGTCCGGGCGCCAACAGCCTACGCTTTCGTTAGGTAAATGTCGGCCTGGTCCGATTCGCGCAGGTCGGTAGCCGTTTGCCAGCTTTCGCCGGGGCGAGCGCTTTCGGCCCAGGCCAGCGCCTGCCGCACCCGCGCCGGGTACAGCTCCGGGTGCTGCTCCAGCGCGGTTTTTACCTGCTCGAACGTGAGGCCGGCTTGGGTAGGCGATGGGTGCAGGTAGCCAACTACGGCCAGGGTGAAAGTAGCCATTGCAAAAGAGGTTTAAAGAGAAGAGAAAAAGGGGCGGGGTTGCTACGCAAAGTTTGATTCAGGCATCAGCCTTCGCAGTAGTGAAATCGGTAGGTAGCCCTATAGCTGGTGGAGAGTTGGGCTGATGGTTATAAGACAAAATCAGCATCGACCACGCGCACCACGTGGGGGCCCCGGCGTGGGTAATCGGCAGGATAATCGCCCAGGTGCTGGGGCTGACCATCGTGCGCGGCCAGGCTGGCTAGCACGGCCGCTTTGAGTGCGGTCGCGTCGGTGTAGCGCAGCACCCGCCCGCCCACGCCCTGCCGGCCATTGCCAAAAAACAGCATCAGATTGACGTGCGGCTTGATAGTGTGGTCGAAGTAGTACAGCACATCGAGGTCAAACTGCACGCACAGTGCTTCCAGCGCGGCCAGAAAACCCGCCTCCCGGGCCAGCGGCAGGTGGCAGTCGAGGCGCAGCAGGGCCGCTTGGGCGCGGTGCAGCCCAGGCCGGGAACTGACGGCTTGCAGCGAGCCATCGCCGTAGTTGTACGGGGGCGTGGGGTCGTGCGGCGTGGCCA
>JAKONR010000310.1 GCA_022701825.1 Hymenobacteraceae bacterium
GCTCCACGGTGGCCCCGCAGGACTACATGAACCTGCAACCCTACTTCCAGCTCGAAGGCATGGCCTACCGCCTGCTGCCCCTCAAAGACCCCAACTACAGCCCCCGCGGCGACGAAGGCTACGTGGAAAAACCCATCTGCTACGACGAGCTGATGCACAAATTCGCGTACCGTGGGCTCGACAACGCCAGCATTTTCTACGATGAGAACAACCTGCGCTTCCCGGCCAACTACCGCGATAAATTCGCCCGCCTGGCCAACGCTTACGTGGAGGCCGGCGACCTCGCCAAGGCTAAAGAGGTGGCCAACAAGTGCCTGACCGTGATGCCCGACGCGGCCATCCCCTTCGACTACTACACGCCGCAGCTGGTGCCCGCGCTCTACGCCGTGGGCGAAAAGGACAAGGCCAACGCCATCTTGGATAAGCTCACCGCCCGCAGCATTCAGATACTGAGCTACTACCAGACCCACGATGGCGCCATGTTCGACGATGCCCAGCGCGCCTACCTGCTCACGCTGCAAAGCGTGGCCCAGGCCGCCCAGCAAGTCGGCGACCAGGCCCGCTACCAGAAGGCGATGGCCGTGCTCAGCCCGTATTTGGGCCAACAAGGCCAGTAGATAAGATTCGCTTCCCGGCCACAACTAAAAAAGCCTTTCCTACTCCTGGGAAAGGCTTTTTTAGTTGTGGCTGCCTTCTTTGCGAGGCTGGCGTAAGCTTTTACGCTTCTACAAAAGACTTTTCCAACACTGCTCAAGGCTTCAGAAAGCCTGGCAAAGCTTTTTGCAGAAGTGACAAAGGCTTTTTCGCCTCCGTAAAAGACTTTTCCGAAACTGAAAAAGACTTCTGAAGCCGTGGAAAGCGCTCTTGAAACAGTAGAAAAGATTTTCTGAGCACTAGCGGACGCTACTACCCTACCCCAACTCATACCCCGCGAAGTCCTTGCGGAGCTGCGTTTTGAGCAGCTTGCCAGTAGCCGTATGCGGCAGCTGCGTCACAAACTCCACGGCGTCGGGCCGCCACCAGGTCGCAATTTTGCCATCGAAAAACGCCAGCAGCTCCTCAGCCGATACCTCGAAGCCGGGCTTGCGCACGGCCACCAGCAGCGGGCGCTCGCTCCATTTGGGGTGCGGCACGCCGATAACGGCGGCCTCGGCAATGGCGGGGTGCGCGATGGCCAGGTTTTCGAGGTCGATGCTCGAAATCCACTCGCCGCCCGATTTTATCACGTCCTTCGAGCGGTCGGTGATGTTCATAAACCCATCGGGGTCGATGGTGGCCACATCGCCGGTCTTAAACCAGCCGCTGGCCGTGAGCGCGCCGGGCTGTACGCTGCCGAAGTAGTCGCTGGCGATAAACGGCCCGCGCACCAGCAGGTCGCCGAAGGCCACGCCATCGTGCGGCAGCGGTTGGCCGGCCTCGTCCACTATCTCCATGTCCACGCCAAAAATGACGCGGCCCTGCTTGATTTTGAGAAAGAATTTCGCGTCTTCGGGTAGCTCCAGGTGCTTGCCTTTGAGTGTACTCACAGTGCCGAGCGGCGAGGTTTCACTCATGCCCCAGGCGTGGCGAATTTCGATGCCCAGCTCCTCGTCGAAGGCCCGCAGCAGGGCGGGCGGGCACGAGGCCCCGCCCACTATCATCTTGCGCAATGTGGAAAAGCGGCGTTTTCCCTCCCGCATAAATGTCAGCAGCCCAAACCAGATGGTGGGCACGCCGGCCGAAAACGTAACTTTTTCGCTTTCAAACAGCTCGTACAGGCTGGCCGCATCCAGGGCCGGGCCGGGTAGCACGAGCTTGCAGCCATTGAGCGGGGCCAGGTACGGGATGCCCCAGGCATTGACGTGAAACATGGGCACGACGGCCAAAATGACGTCGCGCGCACCGCAGTTGAAGCAGTCGGGCAGCGAGGCCGCGTAGCTGTGCAACAGGGTCGAGCGGTGCGAGTAGAGCACGCCCTTGGGCTCGTCGGTAGTGCCCGAGGTGTAGCACAAGGACGAGGCCGTGTTTTCGTCAAGCACCGGCCACTCGTAGTCGCCGGTTTCGGCCGCCAGCAGGCTTTCGTAGTCGGTGAGGCCGGGCAGCGCCGACGCGGCCGGCAGGTGTTCCGGGCCGGTCAGCAGCACCCATTTCTCGACCGTGGGGCAGTGCGGAGCCAGCTTTTCGACCAGCGGCAAAAAGGTGAGGTCGAAGAACAGCAGCCGGTCCTGCGCGTGGTTGATAATGTAGATAAGCTGCTCGACAAACAAGCGCGGATTGATGGTGTGGCACACCGCGCCCAGCCCCGACACGCCGTAGTACAGCTCGAAATGGCGGTGGGTGTTCCAGGCCAGCGTGCCCACGCGGTCGCCATCCGTGATGCCGAGCTTGATTAAAGCCTGCGCCAGCTGCTTGGCGCGGTGGTGGGCGGCGGCGTAGGTGTAGCGGTGCAGGCCGCCCTCGGGCAGGCGCGACACGATTTCGGTATCGGCGTGCCACTTGGCGGCGTGCTCAATAAGCCCTGCGATACGCAGCGGCGTGGGCATCATTAGTCCTTGCATGGGGGCAGGTGGGAATTGGGTAGCGGAAGATAGACGTGCGGCGCAAGATTAGAGCCAGCTTTTAAACAATAGAGAGCAACAAAAACGAGTCATGCTGAACGCAGTGAAGCATCTCTGCCGCACCATTCAGCGGGGCGGCAGAGATGCTTCACTGCGTTCAGCATGACTCGTTTCTAATAACTCGCGAACAAGGCTGTTACCTTATCGCCTCAATCGCCACCTGCTGAATCTGCGTCCGCACGTTCAGTTCACTCAGCTTATTGTTGCGCCGCGAGGGGTTGAGCCGATTCGTAAGCACCACTACCACCAGTTCCTTCTCCGGGTCGACCCAGAAATACGTGCCCGTGAAGCCCGAGTGCCCAAAACTGCTGGCCGACGCGCCGGGGGCCGTGTTGCCCGCCGCCGGGCTCGCAGGCCGGTCGAAACCCAGGCCGCGGCGGTTGGTGGCCGATTGCTGGCGCGTGTAGTCGGCCAGAATAGCCTTATCAAACACCTGCTGGCCGCCGTAGCGCCCGCCCCAGGCGTAGGCCTGCGCCAGCTGGGCCACGTCGTTGGCCGAGCCGAAGAGGCCCGCGTGGCCCGAAATGCCGCCCAGCAGCGCCGCGCCCTCGTCATCGACGTAGCCGTGCAGCAGCTGGCGGCGGAAAAGCGAGTCGTACTCGGTGGGCGCGATGCGGCCCAGCGGCCCGTGGTGCAGCGGCTGAAAGTGCAGCCCCGAGCCCAGCGGCCGGTACACCTGCCTCGCCAGAAACTCGGCAAACGGCTGCCCCGTGCGCCGCTGCACCAGCCACGGGTAGAGGTAAAACGACAAATCGGAGTACACATAGCCCGGCTTCGTGTTGAGCGGCGCCGCCCCTATCCGCTCGTAGATGTAGGCTGGCAAGCTCCGACGCCCCCACAGCCCGCGCGCCACCGGCAGCGGAAACCGCGCCGACGAATCGGCCCGGAACCAGCGACGGCGCAGCCTGCCATCATCCTTGGCCAGCGCCTTCCAGAAGGGAATCCAGGCCGGCAGTCCGGCTTGGTGCGCCAGCACGTCGCGCAGCTTGAGGTCGGCCTTATTAGTCTTTTGCAAGAAAGGAAAAAACTGCCCAAGCGTGCTATCGGGGCTGAATTTGCCTTGCGCTTGCAGCTTCAGCAGGGCCGGCGTGGCGGCCAGCACTTTAGTGAGCGAGGCGAGGTCATACACGTCAGTATTGCGCACCGGGCGGGCGGCGAGCGGACGGGTAGCCGCTTCCGTCGGCTGATTTGCACCGGCCGCGCTACCCGGCTCGCTGCCAAAATTGCCCGCGCCGGACACTACCGCGCCACCGGCCGCCAGCGGCAGCGGCGCGCTACTGGCATTCGACTGGTAGCCATAGCTTTTGCGCAGCACTACCACGCCGCGCCGCGCTATCAGCACCTGCCCGCCCGGCGTGGCCCCGGCGGCCAGGGCCTGCTGCATAAGGCTGTCTACCCGCGCTTCCAGGCGCGGGCTCATGCCGGCCGCCTCGGGGTGGGCGTAGCCCAGGCGCAGGCCGGGCTGGGTGCGCAGGCCGTAGCCAGCGGGCAGGCTGTTGGCGACCGTTACGGGCAGCTGGCCCTGTGCGCCGATGCCGCCGAAGATGAGCTGCGCGGCCAATTGCTGGGCATCCGGGCTTTCCTGGTAAGCCAGCACCACGGCGCTGGCGCGGTCATAGTCGCGCACCTTGGCCACGGCGTAGGCCGAACCAAATACCGTCAGTATCACCTGCTGGCCGGGCTTGGTGAGCTCGCGCAAGAGCAGCTGCGCCTCGGGCGCGATGCCAAAACTGGTGGCCGGCAGGCGGCCCAGGCTTTGCAGCGCCACCAGCACTACGTCGTAGCCAAATAACCTGGCGCGCACGTCGCTTAGCTCGTCCAGCGTGGGCACGGCGGGCAGGTGAAAGTGGGCTATTTGGGCGTCGTAGTCGGCCACGGCGCGCTGAAAATCGGTGGTATCGGCGGGCGCGCCGCCCAGCACCAGCGTGGCCACGCGCAGGGTATCGAGCCGCTGCAAGGGCAGCATATTGCGCTGATTGCGCAGCAGCGTGATGCTGTGCGCGGCCAACCGGTGGCTGAGGTAGCGGGCGTGCGGCGGGTTGAGGTCGGCGAAGAGGTTTTGCTCCGCGATGGGCCGGTACTTGCGCAGCCCGGCCCACTGCTTGAGGGCCAGCACGCGGCGGCAGCTTTCGTCGATGCGGGCCTGCGAGATACGGCCGCTGTCCACGGCTGCCAGCACGGCTTTCAGGGCCACGGGCACGCTTTTGCTGAACTCCAGCACGTCGTTGCCGGCCAGGATGGCGCGGATTTCGGCCTCGCCCGTCGGCACTTTCTCAATGACGCCCTTCATGTTCATGGCATCGGTAAACACCACGCCCTTGAAGCCCATTTTCTGCCGCAGCAGGCCCGAAATAACGGGCTTCGACAACGTGGTGGGCGCGCCCGAGCTATCCAGCGCGGGCACGTTGAGGTGCGCCACCATCATGCCCCCGATACCATTCTTAATCATGGCTTTAAAGGAGGGCAGCTCCAGCGAATCGAGCCGACCTTTATCCACCCGCACCACGGGCAAGGCCAGGTGCGAATCAGCATCGACGTCGCCGTGGCCGGGAAAGTGTTTGGCCACGGCCAGCACGCCGGCATCCTGCATGCCGCGCATGTAGAGGCGGCTGAGGCGGGCCACGGCGGCCGGGTTTTCACCCCAGGCGCGGAAGCCAATAACCGGGTTGGCGGCGTTGTTATTGACGTCGACCACGGGCGCGAAATTGACCTGCATCCCGAGGCGCGTGAACTGCCGCGCCACCTCGCGCCCCATATCGTAGATGAGCGCCGAATCGGCCGCTGGCACCGCGCCCAAACTCATCTGGTACGGGAAGCGCAGCACGCTAACGAGGCGCATCCCCGCGCCCCATTCGCCATCCATCGCCACCAGCAGCGGCACCCGGCTCTGGCCCTGAAAGCGGTTGAGCAGCCGCGTCTGGCGCACCGGCCCGCCCTGGAAAAATATCAGCCCGCCAATGCCGTAGTCGTTTATCAGCGTCGAGATGGAATCCTGATAAATAGCTGACTTATTGGAATATGCCGCCACCATAAACAGCTGCGCTACCCGCTGCCGGGGCGTGAGGCTGCGCATGAGGCTATCGACCCAAGGCGAATGCAGGTACTGCAAAAAGCCCGGCGCAGTAGCGGCGGGCGCAGCCGGGCGGGCGGTTTTAGATGCAGCTTTGGCGGTGATTTTGGCGGCTGGGCGGCGCTGGGCGGGGGCCAGCAGCGGGGCCGCCAGCAGCAGCAGAAAAAGCAGGGATTTGGGCAGGGACAAGGGCGGGCAGGTTAGATAATGAAGGTGTAAAATTCGGGGGTAGTTGGGTAGCGCGGCGAGTTGTTGCGCGGACTTTGTAGTCCGCGTGCGTCTGCACATCTACGCACGCGGACTACAAAGTCCGCGCAACGGCTACCCCGGCAGCAGGTCACAAAACCAAAAACCCGCCGCAAACGGGTCGTCCGCGCCAGCATTGTTCCCGCTGGGCGACTGGTACGTGCGGCGCACTACCTCGCCGCGCACCACCGCGATGGGCCGGCTGAAATACGGCGCGTCGAAGACGAAGCTGTGGTACTCGCCGTTTTCACCGCAGGGGTCCACGCCGGGCGGCAGGTCGCGGATAAAATCACGGTCGAGCAGCCGGCCGCAGAAGCTGGCGTCGAGGTAACGGTCATTTACGCAAACGACTATGGCCTGAAACCCCAGCGCCCAGAATTCCTCCAGTAACGCCCGGCTATCGCGCTGCCACAGCGGAAACTCGCCCAGCAGCGGCACCCGCGCCAGCTGCTGCTCGCGGTAGGCGCGCAGGTCTGCCAAGAAAATATCGCCGTATACGGCCCGGCGCACGCCCTGCTGGTGCAGGCCGCCGAGCGTAGCCAGCAGGGCTGCATCGTAGTCGGCCATGCTGGGCATTTCGGGCAGCCGCAATTGCGTGAGCGGCAGGGCTATGCGCTCGGCCTGGGCTTCGAGCAGCGCCAGGCGCACGCCGTGCATCGACACGCGCTCGTAGTGGGCGTTTACGCTGGTGAGCAGGTGGGTTACGGCGAGATCAGGGCGCTGCCGGGCGTGGTAGAGCGCCAGGGCCGCATCTTTGCCGCCGCTCCAGCTTATCAGGGCTTGGTCGGGCATGATAGGAGGGTAAGGGGAAACAAAAAACGTCCTGCCGCGCGGGGCGCGGCAGGACGTTCGGGCAACTTCAACCACTTCTACTTTAGGGTAAACGTCGTTTTTCCCATCAGCGCACCGCCTTCGTAGAGCTCCACGGTATGCTGGCCGATTTTATAGTCGCCACCCTTAGCGTAAATAAAGTTAAGGGCCTGCTTGGTGTTATCAAACACTACGTCTTGCTTTTGGGTGTAAAAGGCTTCCTGGCCGTCCACCGTGAAGGTGCCGCCGCCGGTGCTCAGGTTGTAGAGGGCCGCGCCATCGGGCTCCAGAATGCGCAGGTAAATCTGCTTGGTCTCCTTCGGAGATACGTCGTTGCGGGCCAGGTTGAAGCTCACTTTCACGCGGTCCACGCGCTTGGCCTTAAACTCTTCTTTGTCGTCTTCCTTCTCTTTATTTCTGGAAGTCAAGATGCTAACGTGAATGTTATCGGCCTGCAAGCGCGAAGCCACCGTTACCTTATCACTCAGCTCGCGGTTGGTTTTGGCGATGGTGCTGATGGTATCGGTCAGCTTATTTTGCCGCTGCTTCAGCGTGGTAGTCTCGGTGTAAAGATTCTCGTTGTTTTTGCGCAGCTCGGCAATCTGGTCGTCTTTTTTGCGCAGCTGGCTTTCCAGGTTCAGGGCGCGCTGCTTGAAGCGCTGCTGCTGGGCCAGCGAGAACGAGCCGGCCTTAAACGAGCGCAGCTTGAGCAAATCGGCATTGATGCTCGAAATGCGCGCCACCAGCGAGTCGTTGTTGAGGCCCAGCTTTTGCAGGTCCTGGCTTTGGCGCTCATAGCTGGCTTTCAGGTCTTCGTATTCCTTTATCTGGGCTTGCAGCTTGGTGTCTTTGGCCTGAATTTGGGTGGTAAGCTGCTCATTCTCCGTCTTTTTCTGCGTGTTCAGGTAAAACAAGACGCCATTGATACCGAGCAGTACCAGCACGAGAGCCACCCAAAGCAGGACGCGGCTGTTTTTCTGGCGGGGTTCGGGATAGTCGTTTTGAGGTTCCATGCGGCAAGGTGGGCCAAAAGGTGGGGGAAGAGAGAAACAAAGGCTGCCTGCCGGGGCAGCGGCTACCTTTGTAACGGGTAAAAATAGCGTTTATTTCTACTCGCGCTAGTTTGCGTTATACTTCGCCGCCATGCAAACGGTTTCTCCCGCCTTTGACGCCGCCTATTGGCAGGCGCGCTACGCCACCGCCCGCGACGGCTGGGATGCTGGCCGCATCACCCCGCCGCTGCGCGCCTATTTCGACCAGCTCGCCGTGCGCCAGCAGCCGCGCATCCTCATCCCTGGCGCGGGCCGTGCCTACGAGGCCGAGTACTTGCACAAGCTAGGTTTTGAGCACGTTGTAGTAGCCGATTTTGCCCCCGAGCCCTTGGCGGCGCTGGCTGCCCGCGTGCCCGATTTCCCGAAAGAAAACCTCTGGCAAGCCGATTTTTTCGCGCTGGACCTACCCGATTCGTTCGATTTGCTCATCGAGCAAACCTTCGTGAGCGCCCTGCACCCCGGCCAGCGCCCGGCCTACGCCGCGCAGTGCGCCCGCCTGCTACGCCCCGGCGGCCGGCTCGTGGGCTTGCTTTTCGACCGCGATTTTACCGAGGCCACCGAGCCGCCCTTCGGCGGCAGCCGGGCCGAGTACGCGGCGTACTTCGCGCCGTATTTCGAGTTCGTTCACTTTGAAACTGCGTACAACTCACTACCCGCGCGGGCCGGCCACGAACTGTTTATTTGCCTGCGCAAGCTGCTTTAATCTGTTATTGCGAGCGTAGCGGAGCAGTCGCACCTGTTGAGCACCCGAACGGCTCACCCGTACCCGTCATGATGCGATTGCTTCGCTACGCTCGCAAGGACAAACACAACTCATTCAATTCTTAATGCTTACCTCTCTCGCCCAGGCGCTCCCCCACTTCCGCAACACCAACTCGGGTCAGTTTTTTCTCATGGCTGGCCCCTGCGTCATCGAGGGCGAAGACATGGCCTTGCGCATTGCCGAGCGCGTGAAGCACATCACCGATAAGCTCCAGATTCCTTACATTTTCAAGGGTTCATACCGCAAGGCCAACCGCTCGCGGCTCGACTCGTTTACGGGCATCGGCGACGAAACGGCGCTGCGCATCCTGCAGAAAGTAGGCCGCGAAATCGGCGTGCCCACCGTCACGGACATCCACGAGTCGGACGAAGCAGCCCTAGCCGCCGAGTACGTCGACGTACTCCAGATTCCGGCCTTCCTCTGCCGCCAAACCGACCTACTGGTAGCCGCTGCCAAAACCGGCAAAGTGGTCAATATCAAGAAAGGTCAGTTTCTAAACGGTGAGGCCATGCGCTGGGCCATGGACAAAGTACAGAGCGCGGGCAACCCCCACGTCATCCTCACCGACCGAGGCAACTCCTTTGGCTACAGCGACCTAGTAGTTGATTTTCGCAACCTGCCCACCATGCGCGATTTCGGCGTGCCCGTGGTGATGGATGTGACGCACTCGCTGCAACAGCCCAACCAGGCCAGCGGCGTAACGGGCGGCCAGCCCGACCTCATCGAAACCATCGCCAAAGCTGCTATCGCTGTGGGCGCCGACGGCCTCTTCATCGAAACGCACCCCACGCCCGCCACCGCCCTCTCCGATGGGGCCAATATGTTGCCCCTCGACCAGCTCGAAGGTCTCTTGCAGCGCCTCACCCGCGTGCGCGAGGCCGTGCGGCCCAGCGGCGACCTCCACCGGCACGGGCTGGATGCGTAGGCCTTCGCTGTCGTGCTGCGCTTGCGAAGCATCTTGTCAGGTCAGGTCGGTAGTTACAATCTGATAAGACGTTTTGCAAACTCAGCACGACAAACGCTTAGTACCGTAGCCAGAAATCCTGGCGTGGCTGCGTCTTCCGAAAAAACACCAACCCCACGTAAAACAGGTCCACGGTCACGGTCACGGCCGGGTGTACTTTGATGGCTTCCCAAGCCTGCTCCATCTCGGCCGACCAATGAATATCATCGAGCACAAACACGCTGTTTTCGTGCGCCTTAGCCAGGCACTGCTCGAAATAGCGCAGCGTGGGCTCGTAGCGGTGGTTGCCATCGAAGAATACGAAATCAACCGGTTTTGGCAGCCCGGCCAGCGTGGCGGGCAACGTGTGGTCGAGGTTGCCTTCGACTAGGCGCACGTTCTTGAGGTCTAGCTTTTCAAAGGTTTCGCGGGCCTCAGCAGCCGTGTTGGGGCAGCCCTCGAAGGTGATAACCTGACTGCGCGAGCGAGCTGCCGCAAGGTAGGCCGTGGTGAGGCCCAGCGACGTGCCCAGTTCCAGCACGGTAGCCGGCTGAAAGTGATTGACCAGCCGAAACAGCAGCTGGGCTAGGCGCGGCGCCTTGGCCGCGTGGCGCGCGATGGCGCGCACGCGGCGCAGCGCGCCGCCCGCGCCCGCCACCTGCGAGCCCGCCCCGAAGTCTCTGACGGTGATAGCTTTACTGCTACGCAGCAGCTCACGTCGTCGCGCCTCAATGCGGCTAAATGCCCCGAATTCGCCATCGTGGCAAATAACCGTAGTATAGAGGCCAAAAACGAAGGGCGAATGCAGCCCGTGCGCATTGCCCGAGCGCAGCCAGTAGCGGAGGTAAGCGAAAATCTGAAACAAGCTGTTAGCTATTAGCTGTTAGCCATTAGCTTGCCTGACAATGAGTAGCTAACAGCTAACAGCCAGCCGCTAATAGCTCAAAATCTAATTCATCCGGTAAGGCACCATCAGGGTGAATTCCGGGATGTTGACCTGAAAATTGTCGCCGTTGCCCAGGCGCTCCATCAGGTAGGTACCGCGCATCTTGCCCATGCCCGACTTGAGGTTGCAGCCGCTCATGTACTGGTGCGATTCGCCGGGCTCCAGCACCGGCTGGCGGCCTACCACGCCTTCGCCTTCCACCTCGCGCACGGTGCCGTTGGCATCCGAAATAAACCAATGGCGGCGCAGCAGCTTTACGGTGTGCCCGCTATTATTGCGAATATCAATGCGATAGGCAAACACGAAGTGTTCCTGCGACGGGCTGGAGTAGTCAGGCAAGTAATTGGTCGTAACCGTAACGGTTACGCCCTGCGTAGTGGTAGTGGGCATAGCGGCAGCGGGACGAAGGTTCGCTACCAGGCCAACAGCGGCCCGGAATCTTTGGTTTTATACGAAGTAACGCTGCCAACGGCTTGCGTACTACTTTATTTTTCGTTTTTTGTCTTCTCCCCTTCTTCCTCATGGTCAAAATTGCCGAAAGCTGGCGCCCCGTGCTGGCCGCCGAGTTTGAAAAACCCTACTTTCAAAAGCTAACGGCCTGGGTGCGCGGCGAGTACGCCACCACCACGGTATATCCGCTGGGCTCGCAGATTTTCCACGCCTTCGACGCCTGCCCCTTCGAGGAGGTCAAGGTCGTCATTTTGGGCCAGGACCCCTACCACGGCAAAAACCAGGCGCACGGCCTGGCTTTCTCAGTAAGCGAAGGCGTGCGCACGCCGCCCTCGCTGCAAAATATTTTCAAGGAGTTGCAGGACGATATACCCGGCACGCCGCCCGCGCCCAATGGCAACCTCGACCGCTGGGCCCAGCAGGGCGTGCTGCTGCTCAATGCCACGCTCACGGTGCGCGCCGCCACGCCCGGCTCGCACCAAAAAAAGGGCTGGGAAGAGTTTACCGACGCCGTTATCCGGAAGGTATCGGCCGAGCGGCCGCACGTGGTATTTATTCTTTGGGGCGCGTATGCCCAGAAAAAAGAAGAGCTGATTGATACCAGCAAGCATTTGGTGCTCAAGGCCGCGCATCCCTCGCCCTACTCGGCCGACCGGGGCTTTTTTGGCTCCAAGCCGTTCAGCAAGACCAATGCTTGGCTGAAGCAACACGACGAGACGTCTATTAAGTGGTAATTCAGCAGTAGCGTGAGCTAAAGCTTACGCTACTGCTGAGTCAGCACCCGCTTTATCAGGCGCAGCTTGTGGCTGTACTGCTGCCGGTCGCGGTTGAAAATACCGTAGTGGTCGAGCGGGTCGATGCGCACCTCGCCGTGGGCGTGCAAAAGCTGGTTTTCATCGAGCACCACGCCCACGTGCACGATGCGCCCCTCCGCATTCTCAAAAAAAGCCAGGTCGCCGGGCTGTGCTTGCGTTACAAAATCGACGGTTTCGCCTACCTCGATTTGCTGGTAGGCATCGCGCGGCAGCTGCACGCCCAGCAGCCCAAAGAGCTGCTGCGTGAGGCCCGAGCA
>JAKONR010000312.1 GCA_022701825.1 Hymenobacteraceae bacterium
AAGCGCCTGGAGCTGATTCGCAACCACCCCGAGTACCGCGAAAACCTCTGGACCATCGTGCGCGCCCTGCAAAGCGGCCTGCGCGAAAAAGGCTTTAACATCGGCACCACCGAGTCGCCGGTAACGCCGGTGTTCCTCAACGGGCAGATTCCCGACGCCACGGCACTCACGTTCGATTTGCGTGAGAATCACGGCATTTTCTGCTCTATTGTCGTTTACCCGGTCGTGCCCAAAGGCGTAATCATGCTGCGCCTCATCCCCACGGCCGTGCACACGCTGGCCGACGTGGACGCCACGATTACGGCTTTCGAGGCTATTGCCACCAAGCTCGACAAAGGTCTTTACAGCAAGCAGCCCGCCACGGCTTAAATTGGCCGCTACGGCCGCGTTTTACGGCACGCGCCGGCCGCTCTTCCGGGCGGCCGGCGCTTTTGTTTTGTACTTTTTGAAGGTAAAAATTGCCGGCTGGGTTCACTGACTCATCACGTTAAGGCAAAAAAAGGCCCTGGCGGCCCGGAAAGGCCATTTTAAGAAAAACCCCAAAAGCTTGCCCGCGTAGAAAGTGCCTGTATATTAGGGCCGCGTAAGCACAATTTTTCTTTTCTCACCCAAACGCCAACCAACATCCATGGCTAATCCTTTCAACCAACTCAAGGACCTTATTGCCTCGCTGGAAGACGACTTCGAAAAGTCGTATGACAAGCACAACGCCGCTGCCGGCACCCGCGTGCGCAAAGGCATGCAGGAGCTAAAGAATAAAGCCGCTGAAATCCGCAAGGAAGTGCAGGACATGAAGAATTCGGCCAAGGATGGGGCCGACGCCTCGGCCGCCCCGGCCAAAAAAGCAGCCCCCGCCAAAGCTGCGCCGGCCGCCAAGAAAGCCGCTCCCGCCAAGAAGAAGTAATGTCTGAACCACGGATTCGACGGATTTTTTGGATTCGTCGGATTTTGTGGCCGGACGCAACAGGAAAAGCCCCGCTGGTTAGCGGGGCTTTTTCGTGGGCTTTGTTTTGGCATAAATAACGTCGGCCATGCGGCGCGCCGCGCCGCATGACCGACGGTTAAGGATAGGCATTAGGTCAGCTCGACCAGGTAGTAGCTTTTGCCCTTCTTCACGACCAGATACTTGTCGTGTAGCAGCGGCAGCTCGGCTACCAGCGTGTCGGGCGAGGTGAGCTTGGTGCCGTTTATCGACAAGCCATTGGCCTTCACCAGCTTGCGAACCTCGCCGCGTGAGGGCAGAATCTGCTGGTTGGTAGTTTCGCTGAGCAGCACCGCCACGTTGAGGCCGGCGGTGTCGGCGCGGGGCACGCGCAGGTGGGGCAGGCCGTTGAAGACGCCCACTAGGGTAGCCTCATCGAGAGCCGCGAGGTCGCCGCCGCCGAACAGTACTTCGGAAGTGGCCACGGCTATCTTATACGCCTCTTCCGAATGCACCCGGATGGTTACGTCTTTGGCGAGCGCTTTTTGCAGGGTTTTGAGGCCGGGGTTTTGGGCGTGCTTGGCTTCGAGAGCTTCTATTTCGGCCTGCGTAAGCAGCGTGAAGACGCGGATAAGGCGCGGGGCATCAGCGTCTTCGGCGCGCAAAAAGAACTGGTAGAACTGGTAAGGCGACGTCAGGTTGGGGTCGAGCCACACGGTGCCGGTTTCGCTCTTGCCGTACTTGGTGCCGTCGGCCTTGGTGATGAGCTTGCCGGTGAGGGCGTAGGCCTTGCCCTCGCCGTCGGTGAGACGGCGCAACAGCTCGGTGCCGGTCGTGATGTTGCCCCACTGGTCGCTGGCGCCCATTTGCAGGGTGCAGCCCAGGGTTTTATACAAATGCACGAAGTCGTAGCCTTGCAGCAGCTGGTAGCTGAACTCGGTGTAGCTGAGGCCATCGGCCGACTCGCCCTCGGCCGGGTTGATGCGGCGCTTCACCGAGTCCTTGGCCATCATGTAGTTGACAGTAAGGTGCTTGCCGACCTCGCGCAGAAACTGCAAAAAGCCGAAGTCCTTGAACCAGTCGTAGTTGTTGACGAGCACCGCGCCGGTGGGCGAGTCGTTGAAATCCAGAAACTTTTCGAGCTGCGCCCGAATGCCGGCCTGGTTGATGCGCAGCGCGTTCTCATCGAGCAGGTTGCGCTCGGCCGACTTGCCGCTGGGGTCGCCTATCATGCCGGTGGCGCCGCCCACCAGCGCCACCGGGCGGTGGCCGGCGCGCTGCAAGTGCACGAGCAACATGATGGTGGCCAGGTTGCCGATGTGCAGCGAGGCCGCCGTGGGGTCGAAGCCGATGTAGCCCGACACGGGCGCGGCGCTGGCCAGGTGCTCGGCGGTGCCGGGCACGGCATCGTGGTACATGCCGCGCCAGGTCAGCTCGGCGAGCAAGTCGGTAGGGGAGGGCGAAGAATTGATTTCAGAAGACATACGCAAAAACGCAGCGGCCCGAAGCCGCCGTAAAACAGTCGGCAAAGGTAGCCGGGCGGTAGCTTTGTAGGGTGCGGGGCTGGTGCGCGCACCCTACTATGGCTACTTTTTCTTCCGACGACCTTCTCAAACAGATTCAGCAGCGGCAGTTTCAACCGGTGTATTTTTTGCAGGGCGAGGAGCCGTATTTTATTGATACGGTGGCCGATGCGCTTGAAGCAGCGGTGCTGCCCGAAAGCGAGCGCAGCTTCAACCAAACCGTGCTCTACGGCAAGGATACCGACGCGGCGGGCATCCTGGGGCAGGCCAAGCGCTTTCCGATGATGAGCGCCTACTCGGTGGTGATTGTGAAAGAAGCGCAGGCCGTGGCCGACCTGGAAAGCGAAAAAGCGTGGCCGTTTCTGGAAGCCTACCTCAAAAATCCGCTCGCCAGCACCGTGCTGGTGCTGTGCTACAAGCACAAAACCCTGGACTCGCGCAAAAAGCTGGGCAAGCTGCTGGCCGGCAAGGATGCCCCCGGCGTGGCGTTGATGACGAGCAAAAAGCTCTACGACAACCAGGTACCGCAGTGGCTGGGCGGCTACGTGCGCAGCCGCAAGCAGCAGATTACGCCCGGCGCCACGGCCCTGCTGGCCGAGTACATTGGGGCCGACCTAGGGCGGCTGACCAATGAGGTAAACAAGCTGCTGCTCAACGTGAAGGCCGGCCAGGCCATCGACGAAGACCTGGTGCAGCGCATGGTGGGCATCAGCAAAGAGTACAATATTTTTGAGCTGCAACGGGCGCTGGTGACGCGCGACGTGCTGAAGGCCAACCGCATCCTGACGCACTTCGCCGCCAACCCCAAAGCCAACCCGCTCATCCCCAACCTCACGCTGCTCTTCAACTTCTTCACCCGCCTGCTGATGCTGCACCAAGCCGGCAACAACCCCTCGGACAGCGACTTGCAGAAGATGGGTATCAATAAATTTGCCCAGAAAGAGTACCAGCTAGCCCAGCGGCAGTTCAGCCCCGAGCGCACGATGGACCTGATTCACCTCATCCGAAGGGCCGACGCGCAAAGCAAGGGCATCGAGAGCGGCAGCATGGACGAGGGCGAAATTCTGCGCGAGCTGGTGTGGCTCATTTTGCACCCCGTGCCGGTGGCGGCGGTGGGGTAACGCGGCCGCCGCGCGGTGCGTAGAAGGCGGGTGTTCACCCTTCAACCTGCTTTCACTCATGAGCGATAACCAACCGAGCGGCACCTTCGGGGGTCTGATTTCCAGCCTCTTCGGCCGCCGCAACGACGAGAACGTCGAAAACCGCAGCTTCTCTTCCAAGCACAAAATCCTGAGCGGCGCCCTGCTGGCCGCCGGTGCCGCCTACCTCTACAAGCGCGCCAAAAACAAGCAAACGATGCTGGGCTAGTAGCTAAGTAGCAAAGTGCTGAAAAGCCCCGCCGAACGTAGCTGTGCAAGCAGGTGCATGCGGCTGGGCTTTTGGCGGGCGCATCTTTGGGGTGATTCAAGCTTAATTACCATGCGCGCCCACATTCACTTCGACCACCAGGGCTGGCCCCAGAGCGTCAATAATTATCTGGCCCTGGACGGTTTCCAGCAAATGGGCTGGGAAATAGTGCCTTACACCGACGCCGCGCCCGTGCGCGACCACGCGCCCGACGAGATAGTGGTGGGCCATATTGCGGCCGTGCGCGCCGGCCTGCGGGCGCTGGGCCTGCCGGTGCCGGCCGAGCTGGGCTACCCCGCGGCGCTGCGCCCGTACCTGGGGCGGCGCCTGTGGCCCAGCACCATCAATGCTGTGGCGGCGCACCCCGAAAGCTGGCCGGTATTTGTGAAGCCCCTGCACGACGCCAGAAAATTTACGGGCGTGCTGGTACGCCGCGTGGGCGACCTCGTGGGCTGCGGCGACCAGCACCAGGACACGCCCGTGTGGTGCGCCGAGCCGGTGCAGTTCCGGGCCGAGTGGCGCTGCTTCGTGCGCTACGGCCGCATCCTGGACGCCCGGCCCTACAAGGGCGACTGGCGGGCGCACTTTGACCCGGCCGTGGTAGAGGCGGCGCTGGCGGCCTACCTGCCCGAAGCGCCCGCCGCCTTTGCGCTCGACGTGGGCGTGACCGCGGCCAGTGCTACGCTAGTGGTAGAAGTGAACGATGGCTACGCCCTGGGCGCCTACGGCCTGATGCCGCTGGCGTATGCCAAGTTTTTGTCGGCGCGCTGGGCCCAACTAACTGGCACTGAAGATTACGCCAATTTCTGACCTTACCTGGCGGGCAACTCGGGTGCGTGAAGCGAAAATGAAAAGGCAAAGAATTCAGCGGAATGGCAATAATTTGCCAACGTGCGGATAGTACCTACCGTAGAATACGTGTTTTTACTTAACCAGACACCGCACCCCATGAAATCGCCCGAATTCGCTTCCGATGCCGCCGACAAGGCCAAAGACTTGTACCACGACGCTGCTGACAAAGCTAAAGACGTATATAGCGATACCGCCGATAAGGCCAAGCACGTGTACAGCGACGCGGCCGACAAGGCCAAGGATATGTATGATATTGCCGCTGACAAAGCCAAAGGCTTGACCAGCAAAGCCAAAGACCTGTATGAGGAGGCTGCTGACAAGAGCAAAGAACTGCTCCATAACGTGCCCGATACCCTCAAGGAAGCCAGCGATAAAACGGTAGACGCTTACAAGAAGCTCTCGACCACCCAAAAAGTAGTGGGTGGCGCGCTAATCGTGGCCGGCCTGGCCCTGCTCATTGCACCAAAAAAAAAAGGTAAAGCCAAGCGTGCTGCTGAAGCGCTAGACCAGCTGGTGCTGTTCGTGAACGACCGCGTGGAGGGCTACAAGCGGGCGGTGGCCGAAAGTAAAGCCCCACAGCTCAAAAGCTATTACCAGCACCTGGTGGGCCAAAGCCAGCAGTTTGCCAGCGTCCTGAACGGCTACCTAACCCAAAAGGGTGGCCAGGTTGAGAAGGGTACTACCTTGAAAGGCAAGCTTTACCGCAAGCTGATGGATGCGCAGGCCGTGGTAACGGGCCACAACGAAAAAGCCATTCTGGCGGCCAACATCTACGGCGAGCATTGGGCCGCGAAAGCCTACAAGAAGGCCCTGCGCCGCAAGGCCCTGAAAGGCTCCATTCGCGAAGCCATTGAAAAGCAGCTGTCGCAGTCGAAGCAGACGCTGCAACGCCTGAAAGAACTGGCCGCCGAGCAGAAATAGGCTGACCGGCTTTTCCTAGAGCCCCACCGGATACGGTCGTATCCGGTGGGGCTTTTGCATGGGCGCTACCTTCGCGGCCGGGCGTATTGTTTGGCCCACTATCCTATGAAATACCTGGCGATGCTGCTGTGCGGCCTTTCTTTACCGGCACTGGCGCAGCCGCGCCAGTTCGACGTGCGTAAGCTGGCCTTGCCCAAGGAATTGGCGTACTACGACAATCAGTTTTCGGGCCTGGCCATTGCCCAGGGCAAGCTGATTTTGCTGTCCGAAAGCCGGCTGCAAGACCAGGCCGAGGCCAAGCTCTACACCGTGGCGCTCGCCGACCTCGACCGCCAACTCGCGGACTCGACCTACGTCTTGCCTTACCAGAAACTGCCCCTCAATAACCTAGCCCGGATGCGGGCCAAAATGACGGCTCTGGGGCAGCGCTACGAGGGCTTGGAAGCCCTGCTGCTCACCAAAGACGCGGCGTATTTTTCGGTTGAAACCACCACGCCTTCGGCCAACTGCTACCTGCTGAAAGGCCGCCTGGGCGCGGCGGCCGTGGAGCTGGATACCACCTTTCTGCTAACCCTGCCCAAGCCGGTAGCCGCCGATGGCTCGCACATCTACAACGCGGGCTTCGAGGCGCTGGCCAGTGCCGATGACCACGTGGTGGCGTTTTTTGAGTACAACTTCTTTTCGCAGAACTACGCCTACCAAGTAGCCGGGCGCGGCCTGGGCAAGCTGCGGGCGCTGCCTTTCAGGGCGTTGCCTTTTCGCCTCACCGACCTCACGGCCACGGGCGGTCACCACTACACGGGCATCGACTACTTTTTTAAGGGTGAGGGCGACGACACCGTGTACCGCCTGCCCGATACCGACGTGCCCAATCATAAGCTCATCGCGGAAAACGGCGTGTTTAAGAATTACTGCCGCCTGGTCGATATCGAGCTGAAAGGTAACGCAGTTAGCTGGCAGCCGCTGTGGGAGTTTCCGGTGGCCTACCGCAGCTACAACTGGGAGGGCCTCGCGGCTTACAAGGGTGGCTATTTCGTCATCAACGACAAGTACACGCCCGCCCGCCCGTACCAAACCACGCTGCTGTATCTGCGGCCGCGCAAGTAGCCCGGTGCGTGGTGGGAGCTTGCGCGCGCACCGGACGGCCAGCTAGGCTAATGTCAGACGGTTTTCATGGTAATTTATTGTTAAGCAGTAATTTAAAAATAAAAAATCTGCCTTTTTGGATGGTTCTGAAGTCTGGTAGCTAAGAAAAGTGGCTTTCCGGCCCCTGACGCGGCGCGCTACTTTTGAGCCATACTTCAAGCCCAACCAACCATGACCCCTGCTGCCGTTATTACCGCCCGTCCTTCCGCCGCTTTCATCTATACCTCGTGGTTTGCCCTGCTCGCGGGCGTGGGGGCCTTCCTCGTAGGGCTCGTCAATGCCACAATGGCGCTCAACGAAAAAGGCTACTACTTCACGGTTCTGTTGTTCGGGCTGTTTGCCGTGGTTTCCCTGCAAAAGACGGTGCGCGATAAACTGGAAAAAATACCCGTCACGAGTTTGTACTACGGCCTGGCCTGGTTTGCCACGCTGCTGCCCATTGTACTGCTGCTCGTTGGCCTCTGGCACGCTACGCTACTGCTGAGCGAAAAGGGCTTCTACGCCATGGCCTTTTTGCTGGCCTTGTTCGGCGCCATCGCGGTGCAGAAAAACACCCGGGATATGCGCGCTGTGCCAAGTAGTGTGGCCGCGACGGGTGATAACGAGTAAACCTAGCGGCCATACAGTTAACGTCCAGAGCCACGGTGCAAACCGTGGCTCTGGACGTTAACTGTATGAGATTTTGATGTATACTATCTGTCTGCCTGGGTCAATCCAGACGGTGCCGTAAATCGCTTCCTTATCTTGAGAAACCTGATACATCAGCCCGTTGCGGATGTCTGCGAGATTAAACCAGGATGGTTGCTCCCCAAACAATACCGGATGCGCGCAAGCGGTTGGCTGGTTGTTGGCTAAAGTGGGAGACTGCTTTACCCACTGTTGAATATCGGCAACTGGTGCCGTAAAGGTGACCCAGAAGCTGCGAGCAAATAAGTTGCCTT
>JAKONR010000328.1 GCA_022701825.1 Hymenobacteraceae bacterium
CAGGATTTCAACGCCTACCAGATGCACCGCCTCAACCTGCGCTACCTCACCATGACGACGTATGACGCGACATTCCAGGGGGTTAGCGCTATTTTTGAGAAGGACAACCTGAATAATACGCTGGGCGAAACGCTGGCCGCGCACGGCAAAACCCAGATTCGGATGGCCGAAACCGAGAAGTATCCGCACGTGACATTTTTCTTCTCGGGCGGCCGCGAAAAGGAATTTGAAGGCGAAAAACGCATCCTGCGCAACTCGCCCAAGGTGGCGACCTACGACCTCGCCCCCGAAATGAGCGCCTACGAGCTGCGCGACGCGCTGGTACCCGAGTTGCAAAACCGCACCGCCGATTTCGTAGTCGTCAACTTCGCCAACCCCGACATGGTGGGCCACACCGGCGTATTCGAGGCCGTGGTGAAGGCCGTGGAAACTACCGACCGCTGCGCCCACGACGTGGTAGAAACGGCCCTGGCCGCCGGCTACGCCTGCATCGTGATTGCCGACCACGGCAACGCCGAGTACATGCGCAACGAGGACGGCTCGCCTAATACGGCACACACGACCAACTTGGTGCCGTGCATCCTGGCGGCCGAGGGCTACATCGGCGGCTTGGCCAATGGCAAGCTCGGCGATATTGCCCCCACCGTGTTGCAGCTGATGGGCGTGCCCCAGCCCGCCGACATGACGGGCGAAAGCCTGCTGCGCCCGGCGCAGGGCTAGGCGCTGAACAAAACGGCCCGTTTTTCAATTTCTCCGAGTGTCCCGCAGTGTCGAAGCGCAGTGCGGGACATTCTTTTAGCTATGAGTTGTAGAAACATATACTTACTAGCCAGCCTATTACTGGCCCTCAGCAGCTGCGACAAGGGCGCGCAGGCGCCCGACCCGGCCGCCCCCGGTGCGGCGCGCCCGGCCGGCCCCTACTTCGACGTGCGCGGCCTGCTCGATGGTCAGATTCGGCAGCTCAGCGCCCGCCATCGCGGTGCCATTAAGGAGGTAAGCCTGCGTGGTGGCCCCGTCGAAACCGTGCGCGTACCCCAGGTGAAATGGACCGACGAGCTCCAGATTTTTTACCAGGCCGACATCAACAAAGCGGCCCTGCGCGGGGCCTACCGCCTCGATTCGGCCGCCAAAGCTGGCGGGGCCGTGCGCCGCACCTACACCGCCCAGCCCGGCCACCCCAACGTGTCGGTCACGCGCCTCTCGGTGCTGAGCGCGGGCGGGCAGCCGCAGGAGCTGGAAGCTACCTTGAAGCAGGATAATACGCTGTTTTCGGGCCAGAAGCAGCTGCGCCTGACGCTGCAAAACGGGCAACTTAATGCGTACAGCGTGCGGGGCTCGCAAAAACTGGTGTTGTTTGATACGCTGCGGTTTAGCACGCGCGTTCGGGTGGAGTAGCTTTGGGTATTCAACCGGCTTGCGCTATGAGATACCCACTTATTCTACTCGTATCATTGCTAACAGGCGGCTGTAACCGCGAAAAGTCTGCTAACACAGCGATTAACAGTTCTACTCCGCCGCTTATTAACACTGATAATAAGCCGGTTGCAAACCCCACGGATTATGCCCCTAGACAAGCATGGCAAGCCTATTATCCGCCTGGTATCTCAAAACCCCTGCCGTTAGCTACGCGCTTAAAGAATCAGTTTGCTATAGTAGCCGATACCAGTTTTGTCGCCCAGAACTTTGTTTCTTTTAGTGAGAGCAACATGAGACGCTGGGCCGCCCACGCCGACTCAACGTATCTTCTTCGGGGCGAGGCTTGGCGAAAGCTTACTAGCCAGCAGAAACAAGCTGAGGTAGCTCGCTGGCGAGCGGCCTGCGGCCGACAAGCCGACTCACTCCACACTGTAAATAACCGCGGCCACCTCCATATTTGGCTGTACAACAACTCAGCCGATACCGTTCATCTTGCCACGCAAGACGACAGTTTTATCTGCGTGTTGCAAGCCCAGGATAAAAAACAGCGCTGGTGCTCCGTACAATACTGGGAATTCAGTAAATGCGGCAACAGCTATTATAATCAGCTGCTACTACCTCGGGAGCGCGTTGCGCTGCTAACAGCACTTCCCAACCGGGGGCACGATAAAATCAGACTGCGCTACAAACTGGCTGGTATCGACCAGTTTTATTACTCTAACGAGTTTGAAAGCCGCGTCAACTATCACGAGTTTATAGAAAGTAATCCATCTTATAGGCGCTCCATTGCTAGCAAACCAGCGCCTGATAATCTACTCGACCACCTGCCTCCCGGCAGCAAAAGCTACTTTCAAACTACTACCCTTGCTCAGTTGCTGCGCGATTAGCCCCTACTCCCCCACTAGCGTGGCCACCACCCAGCGGCGGCCACCGTGGCGGCGGTGCTCGCCCAGGCACAGGCCCTGCCAGGTACCCAGCAGCAGGCGGCCATCGGCGATGGGCACGGTCACGGAGGTGCCCAGCATAGCGGCTTTGAGGTGGGCCGTCATGTCGTCGGGGCCTTCCAGGGTGTGCTGAAAGTAGGGCGCGTTGTCGGGCGCGAGGCGGCGGAAATACTCCTGAAAATCGCGCCGCACGGTAGGGTCAGCGTTCTCGGTGATGAACAGGCTGGCCGAGGTGTGCTGAATGAAGAAATTGGCCGTGCCCACGCGCATGGTTTCCAGCTCGGGTAGCTCGCTCAGCAGCAGGTCGGTGATGAGGTGGAAGCCTTCGGCCACGGCCGGCAGGCTCAGGCGTTTTTGGATGTAGCGCATGCCTTTTCTACGGCTAGGGAGTGGTTTGGTAAGCGCCGAGGTCCGGATTATTAAGATTACGGGGTAAATTCAGGAGGTCCCGGAGTGGTGGAGTGCCTACCTGCTTCGCCCCGCGAGCGAGCCCTTGCGAGCCCTTACCTAAGCGGTAATCATTGCGGGTGGTAGCGTAGATTCTGACGAATTTGGGGTCGTCGTTTAGCACGTTGTTGAGGCTGGCTTTGGCCAGGCCGGGCTTGGTAGCTACGTCGGTGGTAGCATTGTAGAGCTTGGTGCGCAGCAGCGTGTTGCGGATATCGACAGGGCCGTTCTGGTACTCCTTGTAATTGGCCAGTACCAGCTCATCATCAATCGAACCCCACACTACGCTGTTGTACACCTTCACCGTTAGCGGACTACGCTTGGTAGTGTCGAGGGCCGACACGTTGGTGAAGCCCAATGAGGGCGTGCTGCGCACGGAACTGGTAGCAGCGTAGTTAGCTATAGTGCAGTAGTTGAGCGAATAGCTGCCACCGTAGCCCAGCATGGCGTACTCGTAGCAGTCGCTGAACAGCGTATTTTCCACTGTAGCCTTGCCCGACAAGCTGAGCACGCCCGCGCCCGGCAGACCGGTATTACTGGCTGCGGCGGCGTAGCTCACGCCCGCGCCCGAGATGTAGCGAATGACCGAGTTTTGGATGGTCACGTCGGGCTGCGGGCTCAAGTTGCTGGGGTTGTAGAGCAGCAGCCCGAAGGTGGCATTTTGGATTTGCGCGTAGCGAATAATGTTGCTCCGGCTACTGGCATCCAAGATAATGCCCGTCCACTGGCCCGGCGCGGTGGCGTACTGGGTTTCGCCGCTGCGGTCGCCTGCAAAGCGCACGATGTTGGCATTGCCGGCCTTCACCGTGTCAGTAGCGCCAGTGCCGGGCGAGTAGTCGGCCGGGCTATTTACCAGCAAGGTGCCCCGCACGATGAGCGTGGCCCCGGCGTGGCCATAAATGCGCGTACCGGGCTTGATGCGCAACACGCAGCCGGCGGGTACTACCACCGAGTTGTAGAGCACGTGCGGCCGGTCGTTGGTCCACACCGCATTACACGCTAGCGGCACGCCATCGTGCAGGTAGATATTCTGCCCAAACGAGCGCAACAGCACATGCTGGTCCTGGCCATTGGTGCGAAAATTCAACTTTTCCTCTAGTACGTATTTTTTGGCTGGGCCATTCTGGCTGTTGTCGGGCAGCTTGGCCCGCACCAAGATGAGCAGACTGTCTTCACCCCGAATGAACAGATTACTAGCCGTTTGCTTGAGGTCACCGTTGATAATGAGCGTGTAGGGCGAAGCGGCCGGCTGGTCGAGCGTCATGAGGTCCACGTTCACGCCCTTGGGGTTGCGGTTGTACACCCACAGCCGCTTGGTGACGGTGCGCAGGGTCGTGAAAACCGTGTCAAACTTCACCGTATCGGCCGAAAACTCCAGCGCGCCGCTGGTTTGCAATTCCTCCTCGCGGGGCTTGCAGCCGGGCATCGTCAGGCTGCCCAAGGCGCTGAGGAGAACAAGGACGGGTAGGAGTAGCTTTTTTAACATCAGGAAAGCACGAATAGCAGCTAGCAAACGACCATTACCAACCAATAGTATTCACACAAAAATGTCATGCTGAGCTCGCGAAGCATCCTGTCATAGTCGAAGTAGCAATGCTGACGTGATAGGATGCTTCGCAAGCTCAGCATGACAAAAGAACCTCCAAAATAGCCAGCCCGCGCAGCGGGCGTATCTGCGAAATCCGTTTAATCCGTTTGAATCTGCGGTCTATTCGGCGCCCACTTTCAGGCGCTCGGCGCTTTCCACCAAGCGCAGCTGCTCCACAAAGTCGTCGATGTTGCCGTCCATTACGCTGGGCAGGTTGTAGACGGTGTAGCCGATGCGGTGGTCGGTCACGCGGCCCTGCGGGTAGTTATAGGTGCGGATTTTGTCGGAGCGGTCGCCGCTGCCAATCATGCCTTTGCGAATGGCACCTTCAGCCTCGTTTTTCTTGGCCAGCTCGATTTCAAAGATGCGCGAGCGCAGCACGCCCAGCGCCTTATCAAAGTTCTTGAGCTGCGATTTCTGGTCCTGGCACTGGGCCACGATGCCCGTGGGAATGTGCGTGAGGCGCACGGCCGAGTAGGTCGTGTTTACCGACTGCCCGCCGGGACCGCTCGACATGAACAAGTCCTTGCGGATATCATTCATGTTCAGCTCGATGTCAAACTCCTCCGCCTCCGGCATCACTACGATAGAAGCTACCGAAGTGTGGATGCGGCCCTGGGTTTCGGTGGCCG
>JAKONR010000348.1 GCA_022701825.1 Hymenobacteraceae bacterium
TTCAAGTCCTTGAGGTACATGCGCATCCCTTCCGACTCGAACTGGAACGTGCCGATGGTATCGCCGCGCTGGTAGAGCGCGTAGGTCTTCTCATCGTCAAGCGGAATGTTATCGATGTCGATTTTAACGCCGTGGTTGCGCTCAATCAAATTCATGGCATCCACGATGATGGTCAGGGTTTTGAGGCCCAGAAAGTCCATCTTGAGCATCCCGGCGCTCTCAATCACCTTGCCGTCGAACTGCGTCACGAGCAGGTCCGAGTCCTTGGAGGTCGAAACCGGGATGTAGTTCGTGATGTCGTCGGGCGCGATAATGACGCCCGCCGCGTGGATGCCGGTGTTGCGCACCGAGCCTTCGAGGCGCTCGGCCAGGGCCAGAATCTGGCCTTTTAGGTCGGTTTGGTCTTGCCGGATGGCTTGCAGCTCGGGCACGTCGCGGAAGGCGCCGGCGAGCGTGGTACCGGGCTTTTCGGGCACCAGCTTAGCCAGCTCGTTGGCGGCGGGCAGGGGCAATTCCACGGCGCGGGCCACGTCTTTGATAGACGACTTGGCGGCCATCGTGCCGAAGGTAATAATCTGGGCCACCTGCGTTTTGCCGTACTTACCCACCACGTAGTCAATGACTTTCTGACGGTTCACGTCGTCAAAGTCAATGTCAATGTCAGGCATCGACACGCGCTCGGGGTTCAAAAAGCGCTCGAACAGCAGCGAGTATTTGATGGGGTCGATGTTGGTGATGCCTACGCAGTAGGCCACCGCCGAGCCCGCGGCCGAGCCGCGGCCCGGCCCCACGGCCACACCCATGCTGCGGCCTTTGTTGATAAAGTCCTGCGTGATAAGAAAGTAGCCCGCAAAACCCATCGTCTGGATAATGCGGAGCTCGTAATCCAGCCGCTCCTCGACCTCGGGCGTGCGCTCGCCGTAGCGCGGCGGCTTGTTCATGGTGATGGTGCCGGTAGTGCCCGCTTCCGGCCCGAAGGCGCCCACGTAGGTCAGCTCGCGCAAAAACTCATCGGCATTGGCAAACTGGGGCGGGAGCGGGAAGTTAGGGAGCAGGATATCGCGCGCTAGTTTAGGCGGCGTAATCTTATCCACAATCTCATTGGTGTTATCCACACTTTCCGGCACGTCGCTGAACAACTTGTTCATCTCGGCCTGGCTCTTGAAATAGAACTGGTCGTTGGCGAAGCCGAAGCGGCGGCGGCGCTGTTTGGGCGGCTTTTGCAGCTCCTCATCGATGCGCGAGAGCATGCGCCGCGCATTGTCGTCGTAGCTGTGCGCTTTGCGCAAATCCTCCAGCAGTCCGTAGTGCACGCGCTGGTCGGCGGTGAGGATAGTGTAATAGTTCGTCTCGAAGTCGCCAACCGGAATGGCGCGCTCCTCGGCCGTATTCACGCACAGCAGCAGGTCGTGGGGCGCGTAGTCGTTCTGCTCCACGTAGTGCGAGTCGTTGGTGCAGATAACTTTGACGTTGTACTTCTTGGCGAACCCTAGGAGCACCTGGTTCACGTCCTCCTGACTCTTGCCGGTGCCGTCGAAGTTCATCAGCCCGTGCCGCTGAATTTCGATGTAGTAGTCGTCGCCAAACACGTCGAGCCACCACTTCAGCAGCTCCTCGGCCTTGGCCTCGCCCTCAAAGAGAATGGCCTGCGGAATCTCGGCCCCGATGCAGCAGCTCGTCGCAATCAGGCCCTCGTGGTACTTCAATATCAGCTCCTTGTCAATGCGCGGAAACTTGGAATACACGCCCTCGATGTAGCTGAGCGAGCTGAGCTTGGCCAGGTTGTGGTAGCCGGCCTGGTCTTTGGCCAGCAGCAGCTGGTGGTAGCGGTTATCTTTTTCGCCCTTCTCGCGCAGGAAGGTTTTCTTGTGGCGGTCGGCCACCATGTAAAACTCGGAGCCGATTATCGGCTTGACATTGTATTTGTTAGCCTCGGCCACGAAGTTGAACGCCCCGAACATATTGCCGTGGTCGGTGAGGGCCACGGCGGGCATTCCGTCGGCCTGCGCCTTCTTCATGAGCGCGCCGATGCTGGCCTGGCCGTCGAGCAATGAGTACTGGGTGTGCGAGTGGAGGTGCGAAAACGTGGGCATAGCGGGGCAATTAGCGCGTATCAAGCAACACCGGGGAGCGATTGATTGGTGCGGCGGATTTAGGTAAAGATACCCCGGCCGCCGGGGCTACCCAAGCCCCCTTTTGGGGCAGCCTGATTTTCTGGCTGCTGCGTTTTGAGGGCCGCCGGGCGGCCCTCACCGAGGCGCTGACCAGGGGAGTAGTCGGGCTAGTCCTTATTATAATGATAAATAATGGCAATAGAGTAATTATTTAATGCAATTGCCGAACTCCGGCCGGGGTATCGCCGTTTAGCTGTCGTCATGGGCCACACTGGCCTACCGCTCGGGGCTGCGTTCAGCTCTCTTTCGCCGCTGCCGAGCTTGCTTCTGTTTGATTTTCCGCCGCTTGGCGGAAATCAAGGCTGAGTTGCCGGCCGCAGCCGCGCTCACCCAACGAAGCTCTTTATGAAAGTACTGACCGCCTCTACCGACCCCGGCTACGCCCGGCCGGCGGCGCTATCCCGCCTCGATACGTGGCTGAGCCACTACCTGCAAGACCCGCGCGACCTGCCCTTCGCGCACCTTATCCTCAAAATAACGGCTACCATGCTGCCGCTGGCAGTCATTCTGTTTGTGCCCGCGCTGCGCGGGCCGTGGTGGTGGGCCACGTTTGGGCTATTCTTCTTTTTCAGCAATGCACGCTTTAAGGGGCCTTTTGGGCTGATGCTGCACTGCACCTGCCACCGCATGCTGTTCAAAAAGAAGTACGGTTGGCTGAACCACTACATTCCGTGGGTACTGGGGCCGCTTTTTGGGCAAACGCCGGAGTCGTACTTCGTGCACCACATGGGCATGCACCACCCCGAAAACAACATGCCCGACGACGAAAGCTCGACCATGGGCTACCAGCGCGACTCGGTGCTGGGTTTCTTGCGTTACCTGGGCGACTTTTTGGTGCTGGGCGTGGCGCGCCTCGCGGGCTATTTCACGCACCGCCACAAAACCACGCTGCGTTTTCGGCTGCTGCGCGGCGAGGCTATCTACTTGGTAGGCACGCTGGTGCTGGCTTGTCTTAACCTGCCAGCTACGCTGGCGGTATTCGTGGTGCCGTTTCTGCTGTCGCGGGTCATTATGATGATTGGCAACTGGGCGCAGCACGCCTTCATCGACGCCGATACGCCCGACAACTGCTACACCAATAGCGTAACCTGCATCAACACCAGCTACAACCACAAGTGCTGGAACGACGGCTACCACATCAGCCACCACCTCAAGCCCGCCCTGCACTG
The DNA here is from genome assembly GCA_022701825.1 of Hymenobacteraceae bacterium. Taxonomy (GTDB): domain Bacteria; phylum Bacteroidota; class Bacteroidia; order Cytophagales; family Hymenobacteraceae; genus Hymenobacter. Next base: position 3,344 of record JAKONR010000348.1, read on the forward strand.
GACCGACCACCCCACGCACTTCCGGCAGCACTTGGGGCAATATATTGACAACAAAGCTATTGTGTTCGATGGCATTCATTTTCTGCACATTTTCTTCTACCTCATGGGGCGCCGCTACGACCTGCTGGCGCGCCACTTCGTGCTGCTCGATGGCGTGGCCCGCGACGAGGCTTCGGTAGTGGCGCTGCTGCGGGCGCGCACGCGGCGCATCGCGCTGCCGGTGCTGGTGCCGCAGCTGGCGTAGAAAATGAAACTGTTCCGTCATGCTGAGCGCAGCGCAGCGCAGTCGAAGCATCTCTACCGCTTCGTTGCTAGCGTTAGAAATTACCATGCTAAAGAGATGCTTCGACTCCGCTGCGCTGCGCTCAGCATGACGGGGGGAGCGGGTAGCATGACCGGCGGCCCGTCGGCTCGCCGCTAACTTGCGGCCCCAA
>JAKONR010000132.1 GCA_022701825.1 Hymenobacteraceae bacterium
CGCCTTTTTCGCGCAGGATGCCTTGCCAAAACGCATCAGACTCCAAAGTAAATACTTTCCCGGCACTAGCGGGCTGCCGTATCCAGGAGCCGCGCTCGATTTCCTCCTCCAGCTGCCCCGCCGACCAGCCCGAGTAGCCCACGAATAAGCGCACCGTTTCGGGGAGGATAACGCTGCTGTCTATCAAAGAAATAAGCGCATCAAAATCGCCCGCCCAGTACACGCCCTGGCCCAGCGGCTGGGCGCCCGGCAGCTCGGCGTGCTGGTGCAAAAAATGCAGGGTTTCGGGCTGCACCGGCCCGCCCACGTACAGCGGCAGGCGGGCGCTGGGGCCGGCCTCGCCCAGGGGCAGGTCGAGCACCTGGCTGAGCGTGACGGGGGTGAGGCGCGTGAGCACCAGCCCAAAGGCGCCCTCGTCGGGGCGGTGGCGGCAGACCACGATTACGCTGCGCTCAAAGTTGGGGTCGCCCAAAAAGGGCTGCGAGATGAGGAGGGTTCCGGGCTTCATAGCAAGGTAAGTACGCACAAAACGGCTCAATAGTGCCCGGCTGGCCCCGCCGCTGGGCTTTTGCCCTGGCCTGGGGCCTTACCTTTGGGCCGCGCCAGGGGCGGCTTTCAAGCAAGAAAGCGCCCGTCGCGTAAAGAAAAAATGAGCCCGCGGCCGCGCCACCCGCTGTTCATTGCTTATTACTGCTCATTGCCCATTGCTACCATGACCGACGCCGAACTCGCCGACCTGCGCCAAACCTACGCCCAGCGCACGCTGCGCGAAGCCGACGTGCTGCCCGATGCCGTGGCCCAGTTTCGGCAGTGGCTCGACGAGGCCGTGGCCGCGCAGCTGCCCGAGCCCGCCGCCCTCACCCTGGCCACTGTGGACCCCGCCACCGGCCAGCCCAGCCAGCGCGTGCTGCTGCTCAAGGGCCTGCCCGACGACGCGGGTTTTCTGTTTTATTCCAACTACGACTCGCGCAAGGGCCACGAGCTGGCGGCCCAGCCGCTGGCCGCGCTCAACTTCTTCTGGCCCGGTCTGGAGCGCCAGGTGCGGGTAGAGGGCCGGGTCGAAAAGGCGTCCGAAGAGGTATCGACCGCCTACTTCCAGAGCCGGCCGCGCAGCTCCCAGGTGGGCGCCTGGGCCTCGCCCCAAAGCCAGCCCATTGGCAGCCGCGAGGAGCTCGAAAACCGCGAGCACGCGGTAGAAGCCCGCTTTGCCGCCGAGCTGGCTGCCCACAGCCCGCTGCCGCGCCCGCCGCACTGGGGCGGCTACGTGCTGCGCCCCACGCGCCTCGAATTTTGGCAGGGCCGCCCCAGCCGCCTGCACGACCGCCTGGTGTACGAGCGCGCGGCGGGCACCGAGGGCTGGAAAATCAGCCGCCTGGCCCCGTGATTTCAATTATCAGTCATCAATTATCAGTTATCAGGCCTGTTAAATCAACTAGCTGCCTACTGCTAATGACGGGCTGATAACTGCTAATTGATGACTGATAATTGACCTAATGGCTGAGATTCAACCCGTGCGCGGCTGGCGCTACAGCCCGGCCCTGAGCGCCGACATCGACGCGGTGGTGTCGCCGCTCTTCGACGTGGTGAGCGTGCGCCAGCGCGAGGCGCTCTACCAAAATCCGCTCAACAGCATTCACCTCTCGGTGCCGCGGGCCGCGGGCGAGGCGCCGCCCTTCGCGGCCGCCGCCCGGCGGCTGGCCCGCTGGCGGGCCGAGGGCGTGCTGCGCCAGGATGGGCTGCCCGGCATCTACGTGTACTACCAGTATTTCCGGGTGCCGGGCGAGGCCCGCGAGCGGTGCCGCAAGGGCTTTATGGCCCACATTCGGGCCTACGACTGGGCCGAGCAGGTAGTGCTGCGCCACGAAAACACGCTGCCCGCCGCCGTCAACGACCGCGCCGAGCTGCTGGCGGCCCTGCAGTTCCAGACCAGCGCCACCCACGGCCTGTACCGCGACGAAAGCTTCGAGCTGGAAGCCCTCCTGGACGAGGCCATCCAGGACCCGCTCTGCCAGACGGAGGAAGACTACCAGGGCGCGCGCGACGTGCTGGCCGTGATTCAGGACGCCGATACTATCCGGCGGTTTCAGCAGGTATTGGCGAGCCGGCAGGTGATTCTGGCCGATGGCCACCACCGCTACGAGGGCTCCCTGGCTTACCGGCAGGCGCGGGAGCTGGCCGCCGGCCCCGGCGGCTACAGCGGCCGCGAGCCCTGGAACTACCACCTCATGTACCTCACCAACGCCGCCAGCGACGATTTGCGCATCTTGCCCACCCACCGGGTGCTGCGCGAGCTGCCCGGCGGCCTGGGCGACGAGGAACTGCTCGCCCGCTTAGCGACCTACTTCACGGTGCGGCCCCAGGCCGAAGCCCAGGATTTGCCCGAGCTGATGGCCGGCAAGCGCTGGGCTTTCGGGCTCTACCTGCCCGGCGGCGCGGCCTACAAGCTGCGCCTGCGCCCCGAGGTGCACGCCGAGCTAGACTGGCCCACCACGCCCGAGGTCAAAGACCTCGACCTGACGGTGCTGCACTTCTTCGTGCTCGAAAAAGTGCTCGGCATCGTGGGGCCCGACGCGCAGCGCGCCTGGCCGGGCGTGGCCTACGTGCGCGGCCTGGCCGAGTGCCTGCAGCAGGTAGATAGGGGCGAGGCCCGCGCCGCCTTCCTCACCAACGAAGTCACCATGGCCCAGGTCGAGGCCGTGTGCCACTCGGGCGCCGTAATGCCGGCCAAGTCCACGTTTTTCTACCCCAAAACCCTGGCCGGGCTGCTCTTTACCAGCCTGGAAGACGCCGTGCCGTCGGCGTTCGACGCTCATTTTGCCGGCCGGCCCGGCCCGGCTGGCCCCCGCACGCCATGACCGTGAGTTACCCGTCCTTGTCGGCGCCGCGCCTGTTTTTTGGCTTGCTGAGCCTGGGCGTTGTGGCCGGGTGCGCCGGCTACGCGGCGCTGGTGCTCGGCACCACTACCTGGGCCGAGGCCCAGGCGCTGGACGCGCTGTTTCCTTACTACTACTTTCACATCCGGCCCTTTAGGCCCGCCGACCTGCACCAGCTGCGCACCCTGCTGGCCGGGGTGGCCCTGGTAGCCGGTACCGCCTGGGTCGGACTGGGGCCGGCCCGCCGCAGGGGGCGCGCCGAGCTGGCCGCCACCGGCCGCGAGGTGGGGCAGGCCGGGGGCCGCCTCGCGGCCGCCTGGCGCCAGCTGCCCCGCTCGCAGCGGCGGCTGGCCGGCTGGGCAATGGCCCTGCTCACGGCCGTGCGCGCCTACCTGAGCCCGACTCTGCTGTGGTACGACGATGCCGTGTCCTACGAGTTTTTTGTGCGGCACCGCCTGCTGGCCGTGAGCGCCTACTACCCGCTGCCCAACAATCACATCTTTTCCAATACCATCAACTGGCTGTTTTACCAGGTGCACCCTACCTTCTGGTGGTCGATGCGGCTGCCCGTGCTACTCACGAGCACCTTGGCCACGGGGCTGCTCTTTGCGGGGCTGCTGCGGCGGGCGGGCTTTTGGGGGGCGCTGCTGGCGGCGGGGGCTTTCAGCTGGCTCGAACTGAGCTTGTACCACGCCGCCGCAGGCCGGGGCTACTGGCTGGTGAGCTTGCTGGCGGGCGTGATTTTCTTTTGCCTGCTGGCCCTGGTCTCGCAACCCGAGCCTGAAACCTCACCGCCCGCCGGGCGGGCGCGGGCAGCCTGGCTGGGGCTGGTGGGGGCTTCGGTGCTGGCCTGCTACACGGTGCCCACGGCGGCCTACGTGGTGGCGTCCGCCTTTTCATGGCTGGGGGTGCAGGCCCTGCGGCGGCGGGCGGGGCGGCAGCTGGGGCCGGCCGTCGGGGCCGGCCTGCTGGTGGCCGCGGCGCTCGGGCTGTTGTATACCCCCGTTTTGCTGGTATCGGGGTGGGCGTCGCTCGCGGCCAACCCCTACGTGCACCAGCAGGAGCTGGCCGCGTTCTGGCGCGGGCTGCCCGCCTATCTGTGGTTTAACGAGGGGTTTTTGGCGGGGCAGCGCCGCATCGGGGCGGTGCTGACGGTGGCGGGGCTGGCTTTATTTGGCCGGCAGCTCTACCGGGCCGCGGCCGGGCGGCTGCCGGCCCGCGCGGCGCGCCGGGTGCGGGAGCTGGGGCTGCCCGCGCTCTGGTTTATGGGGCTGCCTTATGCCGTGCTGACGGTGCAGCACGTGCTGCCGCCCGAGCGCACGCTGCTCTACAAGGCGTGGTTTTTCTTTATCGTGCTGGGGCTGGCGGTGGCCGACTGGCCCTGGCACCGGGCGGGCCTGCGCTGGCTGGCGGCGGTGGCCGGCGGGCTCTTTATGGCCGGTGAAACGGGGCTGACCGTGCGCGCCAACTACCAGCTGCGGGCGAGCACGGCCGGCTACCGCGGGGTCTACGAGTGGCTGGCCGCCCGCGCCCCGCGCGCGCCGACGGTGGTTGCCGACTTGGGCATGTGGGCCTGGATACGGTTTGCCGTGCACATCGACGAGTCGGGGCGCGCCACCTGGCCCACCGACCAGGCCGCCCGCCCCGGCGTGCGCTACCGCTACTTGGTGGTGCGGCGCGGCACGCCGCGCCCGGCCGCCGCCCGCCGGGTAGTGTATACCAACGGGGACTTTCTGATTTATACCTACGCGGCCCCGGCGGGGTCGTAAGCTGTATTTTGCCTGCACATTATGAACCTGATACTTGCCTCCGGCTCGCCGCGTCGCCGCCAACTGCTCACCGACCTGGGCCTGACGTATGAAATCCGCCTGCGCGAGGTCGATGAAAGCTTCCCGGCGCATCTGCGCCGGGCCGAAATCGCCGCGTACCTGGCCCGCCACAAGGCCGAGGCCTACCGCGCCGACCTAGCCCCGAACGAGCTGCTGCTCACGGCTGATACCATCGTGTGCCTCGCCGACGACGTGCTCAATAAGCCCGCCGACGCGGCCGAGGCCCGCCAGATGCTCGCCCGCCTGCAAGGCCGCGCCCACCAGGTGTACACCGGCGTGTGCCTGCTGCCCGGCGACGGTCGCCCACCGGTGGTATTTGCCGACGAAACTACCGTGCACTTCCGCCCCCTGAGCGAAGCCGAAATTGCCTTCTACGTGGCCCATTACCAGCCTTTTGACAAAGCGGGGGCCTACGGCGCCCAGGATTGGCTGGGCCTGGTGGCCATCGACCGCCTCGAAGGCTCGTACTTCAACGTGATGGGCCTGCCTACGCACCGCGTGTGGGCCGCGTTGCAGGCGTTTTTGAATTAAAAATGAAGAATTAAAAAGTAGCCTGCTAAATTTTTAATTCTTCATTTTTAATTCTTTTGCGACAGCAGGGTTTGAAAAAACGCCCCCGTAAAATCGGGCGCAAAGTGTCGCACGTTGGAAAGCCCGGCAAAGTCGCTAGCCGGGTGGGTAGTAGTGAGTACTACGGCCTCCATGCCGGCGCGGGCGGCGGCCTCCACGCCCTTGGGCACGTCCTCAAACACGAGGCAATCGGCCGGGGCCACGCCCAGCAGTTGGGCGGCTTTGAGGAAGGTTTCGGGGTGGGGCTTGCTCAGCGTCACGTCGTCGGCGCTCACGATGGTGGGGAAATACGGGCGCAAATCCAGCCCATCGACCACGAAGTCGATATTGAACGGGATGGCCGCCGAGCCGATGGCCAGCCGGATGCCGCGCGCGTGGGCGGCGGCCAAAAACTCAGGTAGCCCCGGCAGCAATTGCAGGTGCGGCCGAAAGGCCTCCTGGTAGCGGGCTTCCTTGGCCAGCGCGAGCTGCGCGGCTTCGGCGGCCGTGAAGCGGTCGGGGCCGAACACGCGCGCCAGCACCTCCTCGTTTTTACCGTACATCTGCGGCTTCACCTCGTCCCAGGTAAAATTGCCGCCCAGCTCGTGGTTGAAAATGTGCTGCCAGGCTTTGGTGTGGTAGTCCATGTCGTGGACCATCGTGCCGTTGAGGTCAAAAATAAATGCTTTCATCCTCGGCTAAACCGCTCCGGCGCGCCCCGGTTCGGAAAGTCTCCGTTTGGTAACGTAGCGCCCGCGCCCGACCGCCTAGTGCCCGCGCGCCAGCAGCGCAATGCCCGCCACTACCAGCAGCAGGCCGCCGGCCTGGCTTAGCGAAAGACTTTCGCGCAGCACCACCAGCCCCAAACTAGCCGCCAGCAGCACCGAGCCGCCCACGATAACCGGCGTGCCCACCGAAGCCGGCACCCCGCGCTTAAACACCACAAAAGTCAGGATTTCGGCCAGCCCCACGCTCAGCCCGGCCAGCCCGGCCAGCCCCAGCCCTTTGCCGCTGAGCGCCAGCGGCTGCCCCTGTAGCTTGAGGCGCAAGAGCCACGCCGCGCCCAGCCCGGCGGCTACCACCTGCAGCACCACCGCGCCCACGGCGGGCGGCAAGTGCTCGGCCGCCAGCTTGATAAAGAAATTATACCCCGCCAGGCATAGCGCCGTGAGCAGGGCCAGGGGAAGCCAATTGGACATGGGCATAAATCAGTAAACTGCGCTGCCACTACCTTTGTGCTATGCGCGTTGGGTTAGTCCCCCGGCCTACGGTAGCCCTTGAAAAAGGGAAACCCCGGCTGCTGGAACAGCTCGGGGTTTCTGAAGCGGGGGTTTTGCAGAACCCTTTCACTTCAC
>JAKONR010000544.1 GCA_022701825.1 Hymenobacteraceae bacterium
GTTCACCGAGTTCCTGCTTTATGGTCTGCCGGTAGTATTCCCCACGCAGCCCGGAGCCCAAGCCCGAGGGCTGCCCACCGCACACAGCGCGGCCCCGCTGAGCCACCAAATTGTGGCCGAGCAAGTCTACGTCTGGCCCGATGCCACGGGCGAGGACTGGGGCGCCGCTATCACCCCGCTCTACCCAAAGGTGCCCGACGCGGCCCGTGCCGATGCCCAGCTCTATGAGCTCCTAGCCCTGCTGGATGCCTTGCGCGTGGGCCGCCCCCGCGAGCGCCAGCTGGCCGGCGATTTACTGCGCAACTTTATTCAGCCCGTTCATGTCTAACCAACTCAACCTGCCCGCCTTGCAGGCCGTGGCCCACGCCCTGGGACCGCTCCGCGAGCGAGTGGTCTTTGTGGGCGGCAGCACAGCCGGCCTCTATACGACCGTACCCAAGGCGCCGGAGTCACGCTTCACCAACGACGTGGACTGCATTATCGAAGTAGTACCCAGAATGGCCTACTACGCGCTGGAAGAAGAGTTACGGGCTCTGGGCTTTGTCAACGACCAAACGGCCAAGGTCATCTGCCGCTGGAATATAAACGGGCTCGTCGTCGATATCATGCCCATCAATGAGGACAACGTGCTCGGCTTTTCAAATCCCTGGTACCCGGAGGGCTACGCGCATGCCGTGCCCTTCCAGCTCCCAGATGAAACCAGCATCTTAATTATGCCCGCCGTGTATTTCCTAGCTACCAAGCTAGCGGCCTTGCGCAGCCGGGGCATGCGCGACATTCGCCTGAGCAGTGATTTGGAAGACATCTTATACCTAGTTGACAATCGCCCGGAATTGTCCGCCGAGGTGGCGGTAGCTACCGTCACGGTCCGGCCCTATCTGGCGGCCGAACTCACGCACTTGCTGCGCCATCCTGAGCTGCCCGAGGCTATTGACGGCTACCTACCCTACGGGTCGGGAGATGCGCGCAGCGCCCTGCTTGAAACGCGCTTGCGCGCGCTGGTGACGGCAGCTGAGGCGACCGCGTAGCAGACGAACGAGTCACGTTAACCTCCTGCCGCCTGCTGCTGAGGCGCAAAGCAGCGGTTGGCTGGCAGCTAAGCGTGCCTCACTGGCCGCCCGTCAAGGGGCCAATTAGTTTTCCGGTAGCTGCACGTAATGGGCGTAATCAGCTAAGGGAGTGTTGTCAGCAAAGCTGCGCAGGATCAGGAGGCGCTGTTGTTCTGGCTCGATGGCTACTTCCACGAAGAAGCCGCGGCCGGCATCCGAGAGGTGATATAGGTTGACACCCCCCTCGTCTTCCCACCGCTGGGCCAGGTAAGTGCCTTCCGCCAGTACCACCAGGAGTTGCGCGCGGGGAGAGAGTCGCCGAAAGAACGTGAGCGTCATGGTGACGAAAATAAGACCAGGCAACCGCTACCGGGAGTACCCCCATCTTTGTGAGCTTTTCGTGCGCTCCCTATTTTATGAAGTACTCCTTACCTCGGCTCGGCACCTTCGTTTTGCTGGCTTTGCTGGCCGTAGCCTGCGGCAAAAACGACGAGGTCCGGCCGGCCGATACCAATGATAACCTGGCGCTGGGTAATCCCAGCGGCGCGGTGACGAGCACTAGTTCACCCACCAACTACCTACTCGTTAAGACCCAATACACAGTGGGCTATAACCGGGATGCGGGGAAGCCCCTTTGGGTGAGCTGGCATTTAGACCAAAATGACCTGGGCAGTGCTCCACGACAAGACGACTTCCGGGCGGATGCCAGCCTACCCAGCGGCTGGTACCAGGTAAAGGCCACTGACTATGTAGGCACTGGCTTTGACCGGGGCCATAACTGCCCCTCGGCCGACCGCACGGCTACGGTCGCGGATAACTCGGTGACGTTCCTCATGAGTAACATGATGCCACAGGCCCCCAACAACAACCAGCAGACCTGGGGCGACCTCGAAGACTACTGCCGCACGCTGGCCCGCGCCGGCAACGAGCTCTACGTTGTCTGTGGCTCCTACGGCCGGGGCGGAACCGGTAGTGCGGGCTACCAGCTGACAATTGCGGGGGGCAAGATTACGGTGCCCGCTAACTGCTGGAAGGTGATTGTTATCCTACCCACCGGCAGTAATGATGTAAGCCGCATCACTAGTAGCACCCGCGTGATTGCCGTCAATACTCCCAACGACAACAGTTTGAATGCCGTCTGGGGCGGCTACCGCACCAGCGTTGATGCCATTGAAGCCGCCGCGGGCCTAGACCTACTCAGTGCGCTCCCCACCAGCGTTCAAAACGCCCTGGAAGCCAAGACGGACACGGGGCCGACTAAATAGCCCTGCTTCGTAAAGTCTTGAAGAGCCCGTTTGCTGCCAGTAAATGGGTTTTTTACGTTTACTCAAGTTTCAATCAGGACCGTCTTGAAGCCCACTAGCTGGCCTTCGGCTTCTCCCAACGCGTAGGCGTGCACCTGCGGGCCGCTGCCCACCCGGTACACCTGCACGGGGCTGAGCTGCTGCGTCAAGAAGTCCTGCAACGCCTGGTAGCGGGCGGCGAGGGCAGCGTCACCCAGCACGCCCGTGGGCGACGTGTGATTGCGCAGGAAGTAGGGCAGTTCCACGACCTGCACCGGCGCCGTGGCCGGCTCCCCAAGCGCGGTCAGCAGCTCCGGGCTGGGGAGTGCTCCGGCTGGCCGAGGGCAGCTCACGAGTTCTAAGGGCGCGTCCGATTCACTGAGAAAGAACAAGCCCGCGAGCAAGGGGGTGAGCTGGGCTTCAATAGCCGGCAAGGAAGCAGGGGTGGTTGGAGACACGGAAGAAGGAAAAGTGGGCACGGCCCAAAATTATTTTTTGCTCGGGAGTGGGCTAACTACCTACGTAGTAGATTTTTGGAAATACTAGCCATAAGCAGTTACTCATCAAACTACTAGTGGCTTAACGGCGGCAGCACGACCAGTAATTCATAATGTACTGATAATGTGCAAGTCTTTCTCAGTAGCCGTAGGAGTAGTATACTCTTGCTTATATACACAAAACGCTGTATTCATGTGAGTTGAATCTTCATGAAGTCCGCCGGACCTTTGCACTATCAGCAGGTGCTACTGCATTTTTTACGCTTTTGCCGTCCGCTTTCTACTTATGAAGAATACCTTACTCCGCTCCTATTGGTTGCTGCTGGTTGGGCTGCTGGCCCTGCGCCCCGGGCTGGGGCTGGCCCAAACCACGACCACGCCGACCACCGAAACGTTCGAGACGGGCACGAAGACAACCTACCCGACCGGCGTGGTGACGCTCTCGACCGGCGACTGGACGTTTGATGATGCGCTGCTCGGCACCGACCCGACCGACCAGAAAAATGGGGCGCAGGCCGTGCGCGTCGAGCAGCAGGGCCGCGTGACCATGAACTTCTACCTGCCGGACGGGGCCTCGCTGGTCACGGTGCAGCACGCCTTGACGGGCAACGATGCGGGCAGCGCCTGGGAGCTCTGGGCCCAGTCCCAATATTGCAGCTGCAACAACTGGACGAAGGTAGGCGCCACGGTTCTCACCACCAGCAGCAGCCTGCAAACGGCCGCCTTTTCGGTCAGCCTGCCGGGCGCCGTGCGCTTTGAACTGCGCAAGGTCTCCGGGGGAGCGGCGCGCCTCAATTTTGACGACTTCACGGTCACGCCCTACGTCACTAACCCGGGTTCGGCGACCCCGGACAACGACCATATCGCGCTGGGCAACCCTAGTAACGCCAAGCCCGATGTCAACTTCCCCACCAACTACTTGCTGGAGAAGTACCAATACAAGCTCTCCTACAACCGGGACCAGGGTAAACCCAACTGGGTTTCCTGGCACTTGGACGCTTCCTGGGTAGGCAGTGCGCCGCGCCAGGATGACTTCCGCCCCGACTCTACCCTGCCCGCCGGCTGGTACCGGGTGCTGGCCACGGACTACGTGGGCACCGGCTTTGACCGCGGCCACAACTGCCCCTCAGCGGACCGTACCAACTCCATTCGCAACAACTCGGTGACCTTTCTCATGTCCAACATGATGCCGCAGGCCCCCAACAACAACCAGCAGACCTGGGCCAACCTGGAGAACTACACCCGCACCTTCCTAGGCGCGAACGAAGTCTACGTCATCGCCGGCTCCTACGGGGTGGGGGGGACGGGCTCCAATGGCACGTACACCACCATTGCGGGGGGCAAAATCACGGTTCCCTCCAACACGTGGAAAGTCATCGTGATTCTGCCCGTGGGCAACAACGATGCGCTGCGCGTCAACGCCAACACGCGCATCATCGCCGTGGATATGCCCAACAGCAACGCCATCAACCTAAACTGGGGCACCTACCGCACGAGCGTCGACGCCATCGAGGCGGCGACCGGCTACGACCTGCTTTCCGACCTGCCCGCCGCTGTGCAGGCCGTGGTGGAAGCCAAAGTGGATGCCGGCCCTACCAACTAAGCCCCGGCAGTTCTTCGCTCCTTCTTCTCAGCCTTTAGCGGCGGCGCTGCCGCCTCCCCCTTTTATGTTCCCATTCACTACGCGCCTGTCCCGCCTGGTCCGGCAACTAACCTGGCTGCTGCTACTCCCCGCCGCGGCGCAGGCGCAGCTGTCCCTAACCTCTGCCAGCGCCGCCAAAACCGAAAACTTTGACGGGCTAGGTACGGCAACTGCTGCCAGCACCAAAGCCACCCTGCCCACCGGCTTTAAGCTCTCCACGGCCGCCACTCCTACCTACGGGGACGCGAACAACACGACCCAAACCACCAATTCGACCGTGTTGGCTAATTCCTCCGCTACCGGCGGAGCGTACAATTTCGGGAGCAGCCCGGCCACCGGTACCAGCGCCACTAACACGGACCGGGCCCTGGGCTTCATTTTTAGCAGTGGCTATCCATCGCCGGCGCACGTACTGTTGTGGGTGCAGAACAACACGGGCAGTCCGCTGACGGGCCTGACCATTCAGTTTGACCTGGAGCAGTACCGCGAAAACACGGTGGCTGCCGACTGGAAGTTCTTCACCAGTACCGATGGGTCGGCCTGGACCGCGCAAACGAGCGGCGACCAGACCTTTGCGGCCGCGGGCGCCACCACCTTCCGCTACCCCCCCTCGTCGACGACCAAGACGGTTACGGTAAGTAACCTAAGTATCGCTGCGGGGGCGTCCTATTACCTGCGCTGGACCATGCAGGCGGCCTCCAGCAGCAACAGCCACGGCATCGGCCTCGATAACCTATCGCTGACGCCCACCACCGGAACGGGCGTGCCCCCCACTACGCCCACGCTTACCACCACGCCCGCTACCTACAACAGCCCCTGGTGCGTGACCACGATGGCGGGTAGTAGTGCCTTCAACGTCGCGTACACGAGCACCGGCACGTTCACCGGCACCTTCAAAGCGCAGCTTTCCTCGGCTATCGGCACGTTTCCCAACGACGCGACCAGCAACATCATTGGCCTGGGGACGGGCGCATCCCCCATCGTCGCCACCATCCCGGCCGGTACGGCCAGCGGGACTGGCTACCGCATTCGCGTTGTCAACGACAATCCCAGTACCTTCGCCAGCGACAACGGTAGTAACCTGACGGTGAGCCTGGCGCCTACCGCCAACCCCGTTACCCTGAGCCCGACGACCGACCAGACGATTACGCCCACCACCAGCGGGACGGCCCTCGTCGCTACCCCCGCCGCCGTCTCCACCTTCGCCTGGTTTTACGGCCCCTCGGCGACGGGCTCCTTCGCGACCGCCCTGCCGGGGGCGACCACGGCCACGTACCAGCCCAAGGGCGCGGACTTTCCGGGGCTGGGCGATTACTACGTCGTCGCGAAGGCCACCAGCACCTGCGGCAACATCACGGGCACCAGCGCGCCGGTCAAAATCACGGTTGCTACCGCGCCGGCCGCGCTGACTACTTCCACCTCGACGCTGACCAGCTTCGGCGCCGTGGCCGTGGGCAGCACGTCGAGCGCCAAATCATTTACCGTTAGCGGCACCGGCCTGACGGGCGCCATCACGATCACGCCCCCGGTTGGCTTTGAGATTCGCACCGGCCCCACGGCCTTCGCCTGCTGCGCCATTACCCTTACGCCCGACGCCAGTGGCGCGGTGGCTAGCACGCAGCTTGACGTGCGCTTCGCCCCGCAGCTACCCCAGGCCTACGCCGACCAGGTCACCGTGGCCAGCCCCGGCTTCCCTACTGCCACCGTGGCAGTAAGCGGCACCGGTACGGCGGCCACGTACCCCGCCACCGTCAGCTCCGCGGCCCCTTCCGCCCTGACGACGACCACCGCGACGGCCGGGGGTACCGTTTCCGCCGACGGGGGCAGCCCGGTCACGGCCTACGGGGTTGCCTACGGCATAGACCCCGAGCCAACTATTACCGGCCTCCACACCACAGACGGCGCGGGCCTGACCACCTTTACGAGTGCGCTCACCAGCCTGCGTCCGGGTACGCAGTACTACGTGCGGGCCTACGCCACCAACGGCCAGGGCACGCTCTACGGCGAGCAGTATGCCTTCACAACCGTGGCCGTGCCCTTGGCGGCCGAGCCTACCGTCTCGTCGCAGGTGACGGCCAGCCGACTTCAGACCACGCGGGTGCTGCTCACCTTCACCAGGGGGAACGGCGCCAAGCACCTGCTGCTGGCCCACCTCAACGCCAGCGTCAACCAGGACCCGACCGACGCGACGACCTACACTGCGAATACTACGTTCGGTCAGGGCCAGGCCATTGGCCCCGATGCCGACAACTTCGTGCTCTACGCTGGCGTCAGCGATACGGTCACCGTGTTTGGCCTGCGAGCGAATACGCCCTATTCCTTCGCGGTTTACGACTACAATGACAACGGCACGCCCTACGCGGAGAACTACCTGCTCACTAGCCCCGGCACGCTCGCGCTGACCACCCCGCCGCTGCCGCCCACCCTGCTGCTGGAGGAAAACTTCCCCTACGCCGCCGGGCAACCCCTAGCCAGCAACAACTGGACGGTGCACAGCGGGACCTCGAATACGGTCACGGTGGCCGCCACGAACCTAACGTACCCGGGCTACGGCGCGGGCACAGGGAACGCCGCGCTGCTGAACGGCTCGGGCATCGACGTAAACCGGACGTTCTCCCCCGTGTACGCCCGCACGACGGTTTACCTCTCGGCCCTGGTGTCGGTGAGCAACGCTACGAGCGCCGGGGATTACTTCCTGCACCTGGGTAACAACCCGCTCACGAGCAGCAGCTACCGGGGTCGACTGTTCGTGCGCAAAGCCACGGACAATACCATCCAGTTTGGGGTGTCGGGCTCGGGCAATGCCACGGACAAGACGCTCACCTACACGACTACCTCCTACGCCCTTAACACGACTTACCTGCTGCTGCTGCGCTACAGCTTCGATGAAACAGGCAACCAGGCCGACCTCTTTATCAATCCGCCCCTGAGCGGGAGCCTACCTACCCCCGACGCTACGTACACGGAGACGGGTAATTCCCCGGCTAACGTGGGCGCCGTAGCCCTGCGGCAGAGCGTGGCCTCGATGGTGCTGACGGTCGACGGGATTGCGGTGGGTACGGACTTTCCGCTGGCTACCACTACCCCGCTGCCCGTCACGCTGGTCGACTTCACGGCCCAACTCGCCGGCCGGGCCGTGCAGCTGGATTGGCACACCGCCTCTGAGCGGAACGCAGCCCGCTTTGAGGTGGAGCGGAGTCTGGACGCAGTCAACTTCACCTATCTGGGCGCGCGCCCCGCCGCGGGTACAAGCAGCGTCGCTCACGCGTACGCCTTTACGGATTCGGCGCTGCCCGTTGGCACCACGACGCTCTACTACCGCCTGCGACAGGTAGACGTGGATGGCACCAGTACCTATTCGCCCGTGCGGGCCGTAGCACTGGCCCCTTCAGCCGCAGGGGTAGCCCTCTTTCCTAACCCCACCACGCGCCTCACCACCCTAACTGGTGCTAGCGCGCATGCTTCGGTACAGGTGTTGGATGCCCTGGGCCGCACCGTGCTCATGGCCACGGCCGATGCCGCTGGCGTAACGCCGCTGGCGTTGCCAGCGGGGCTAGCGCCCGGCGTCTACGTGGTGCGCACCGGCAGCCAAGCCCTGCGCTTACTGCTGGAATAGACTCAGCACAGCCCACATTAGCACAAGTGGAAAAAGCCTCGACCAACTGGTCGGGGCTTTTTTGTAGCTTGGCAGGATGAAAGGTTGGCTGCTCTGGGTGGTACTTGCCGCGGGTCCGGTTCACGCCCAGCGTCCCACGGCGGAAGCCGCTCGCGCACCCGTCAGCTTTTGGCCCCTGGAGGCGCGCACGGGCACGGTGGTATTCACCGCCCCGACGAGACGACCCGCGGCCTCGGCGCGCTGGCAGGCGGAACAAGTGCGCGGCTGGCTTACCCAACTCTGCGGGACGAGTTGGGGCGAGCAGCAGGCCGGAGCTGACTCCGTGCAGCTTTACCAAGGTCAGCTGCGGGGCGTGCACGCGGGCGTGGCCCTGCGGTTTACCGTGCGCTTGAAGTGGGATTCCGCGGGGTGGCAGTACCAGCTATTTGCGTGTGAGGTGCGCTCGCCGACGGGCACGGAAGTCGTGCACTGGCTACCGCTGCACCGACTGCTCGATGACCCGGATTTTAAGCCCGATATAAGGAGCTTTCAGCAGCAGCTACAGGTAGCCTTGTCAGCCTTATAAATCGGCGAGCAGCTCATGTGGTTTCTAGTACTTCTTATCGGCAGCAAATGGGTGAAATTATCGTCAGCACCTTGCGAGAAAGGCTAGGAAGATTCGCCCTTCTAGTGCCGACCTCAGCTAATCTGGCGCAGGGAAAAGGTAAGCGCACATCGCCTTGCTGGACGTTTAGGTGAGGTGGTCGAGTAAAAACAGACAATGAGAAGTCTTACCTGCCCATGCCCATGCCCGACAATACTAATCCGAGCGGCCTGCCGCTGACCCGCAAAAAATATACGCCCGCCTTTAAAGCCGAGTGCGTGCGCCAGGTGGCCGCGGGAGCCCGGCAGACGGACGTGGCCCGTGCCCAGGGCCTCTCGCCCGCCTTGCTGGGCCGCTGGCAGCGCCAAGCGTTGGCCGAAGCCGTGCCGAGTAGTGTTGAGCGCGAAGAGATTAAGCGCTTGCGGGCCGAGCTCAAACGCGTGGAGCAGGAGCGCGATATTTTAAAAAAAGTCGTGACCATCTTTGCACAACCGCCTCAATCATGAGCCGTTATCAGTTCATCGAGCAGGCGGCTAGCACGGAGCCCGTGCAGGTGCTCTGCCGCGTGCTACACGTCAGTGCTGCCGGCTACTACCAGTGGCGGAAGCGGGCAGACCGACCGACACCTGCCTGGGAGCCGGCGGCCAGCGCCGCCTTTTCGCGCCACGCCCAGCGCTATGGCACCCGACGCTTGCGAGCAGAATTGCGCGCCGAAGGGCACGCCGTTGGGCGCTACGCGTTACGTACTTGGCTGCGTCGCCGCGGCTTGCGGGCGCTGAGCACGCGCCCCCAACGCCCCCGCACGACCATCGCTGACCCAGCGGCAGCTGTAGCCGAAAATCTGTTGCTTGGTCGACCAGCCCCCACTGCCCCGAATCAGGTCTGGGTGGGCGATATCACCTACTTGCCACTGGTCGGTGGGCGCTGGTGCTATTTGGCCACCTGGCGGGATACGTGCTCGCGGCGCGTAGTCGGCTGGCACCTCGACCGGCACATGCCCACCGAGTTGGTGCTCACGGCGCTGGAGCAGGCCCTGACACTACGCCAGCCAGCTCCCGGCCTGATAGTCCACGCCGACCGCGGCAGTCAATATACCAGTTCGGCTTGCCGCACGCGTATCGAAAAAGCCCAAGCGCTGGCCAGCTATAGTTCGCCGGGCAACCCTTATGATAACGCCCAGGCCGAGGCGGGCTGGAGCACGCTCAAAACCGAACTGCTGCCGCACGGCGGCGCGTTTGCCAGCCTCGAAGAGGCTCGCCTAGAGGTCGCCTACTACCTTGACACCTACTTCAACCTTGACCGCCGCCACTCGGCGCTTGGCTACCGCTCGCCGCACCAATTTGAACGCGACTGCTTAACCAGCATATCTTAGAAGCTGTCCGTTTTTACTAGACCACCCCACCTTAATGCTGTCTCAGCTTGACGGCTTAGAAGGCGATGAGCAAGACTACAATCTAAACTTTGCCGAAGGATTCGTCTGCCTGCGGAATTCAATCCACGAAAAGGCATACTCTTAATTTAACAAATGCTATAAAGCAGCGCCCATCTTCTCTCGCCGGTTCTCGCTGTGTCGTACTGGCGTATTACTGCGACGGCGACACAACCGGTCCTGTTTAGCTGATCCTGCGCAGCAAGGGAACCGGAGCAAATGCCCATGGTGGGCAGCGTTGCCCAGAAAGCCAAGTCGTGCTGCACTTGTTTAAGCCGCAGGTCAACCCTGCAGCGCAAAGTTCAAGGGTGTTGGCGCAGACGACCAATTAGGTTAGCATAGCTCCTTAACGATAAAGCACTTCCAGTCGCTTCACTGCTTGCGTGATCTCCGCAGCCGCTTCCACAATGTCAGCTTCCGTCGTAAATCGGCCCAGGCCAATGCGGACGGTGCAAAATGCCTCCTCATTGTTCAGCCCCATCGCCGTCAACACCCGAGAAGGATCCAAGCTTCCGGACTCACAGGCCGACCCCGTGCTGACGGCCACCTTTTCCAAATTGGCGATGATGGCGTCGGCCTCAATGCCGGGAAAGGTTAAGCTGCTGTTATGCGGCAAGCGATGGTCTAGGTTGCCGTTTATTTTAACGTGGGGCAAGGCCCGCAGAATATGGTCCTCCAAGTACTGGCGCAGGGCTTCCAGTCGCCTTCTTTCTGCGGATAATTCCGCGAAAGCCAGCTGACAAGCCGTCCCCAAGCCGACCACCAATGGCACGGGGAGCGTGCCCGGACGTAACCCGAATTCTTGGCTGCCTCCCCACTGCTGCGGCTGCAGGGCTAGCTTCCGAGCGCCGTCGCGAACAAATAACGCCCCCACTCCTTTCGGCCCGTACAATTTGTGCGCACTCAAACAGAGCAAATCAACCGGCCAGGCGCCCACATCCACGCCGATCTTACCTACGGCTTGCGCGGCATCACAGTGCAGCAGCGCGCCATGCCGGTGGGCCAGTTCCGCCAGCCGGCCGATGTCTTGCAAGGTGCCCACCTCCGAATTAGCCGCCTGTACTGATAGGAGCAACGTCTGTTCGTCCACCATTTGCTCGGCTACCTCCCAGATAATGACGCCGGTTGAATTAACCGGCAGCTCCACGACCTCCCACCCTTCCATGGCCAAGTGTTTGCAGGGCTCCAAAACGGACTTGTGCTCAATGGCTGACACCACGATGCGGCGGCGCTGCCCTGCTGCCTTCACGTGTTGCCGGGCGGCTCCCAAGATGGCTAAGTTGTTGGCTTCCGTTGCGCCGGAGGTGAAAATAATTTCTTCGTTCTCTGCCCCTATTAATTGGGCCACTTGCTCCCGCGCCGTGGCTACGGCCTCGGCAGCCTGTTGACCCATCGCGTGGGGGCTGCCTGGATTGCCGTAGGCCGTGGTAAAAAACGGCAGCATGGCCTCGACCACGCGGGGGTCGCAAGCTGTAGTAGCGTGATTGTCTAGGTATACCATGGAGGCCGGCAAATAAGTCCACAAAACTCGCGATTGCTTGGCTTACTTTTGAAAATGGAACGGGCAGAGTTGCATTACCCCCTTGCTTTTTGCCCTCTGCCTCCCCTGCAGGAACTACCATCCTTACCCATCATGCGATTTCGATTTTCCGGCCACGAAAGCTTTCCTTGCCGCTATACGTGGCTACCCAAGGCCTACCTCGCCCTGCGGGAAAACCCCCATGTTTTTAGCGACGAGAACGAGGCCATGGTGCAATTGGGGGTGGGCAAGAACATGGTTCGCGCCATTCGATTTTGGGTGCAGTTGGCGGGCATCGCCCAGCCCCACGCGGAGCTCCCGGGCCTGCACATCACCCCTTTTGGCCACGCCATCTTTCATCCTGAGGGCTTTGACCCCTACTTGGAAGACGTGCGCACTCTTTGGCTGATTCACTGGAAGTTCTGCTCCCACGTCGATGAGCCTATGTTTGCCTGGTATTTTATGCTCAACCAATGGGCCGAGCCAGAGCTCTCCCGCAGCGAGTTGCTCCGCGCCTTTAAGCTGGAGGCCACCAAACAGGACCGCTCCTTGTCAGACACGACCCTGAGCCAGCACCTGGACATCTTCCTGCACACCTACTTGCCGGCGCGTGGCAAAAAAGGCGAAGTACTTGAAGACAACCTCGACTGCCCCCTCACCGAGCTCAACCTGCTGCTGCCCTCCGGCGAACGCCTGACTGAGCTGGTGGACGGCCGTCGGCATGAGCCGGTTTACGCTTTTCGCCGGGACCACAAGCCCGAAATCACCGGGGCCCTGATGGCATACTGCTTGCACGACTTCTGGCGCCTGAACCGCCCGCACGAAGCGTCGCTGACTTTCCGCGAAGTGGCCGTCGTGCCCGGCAGCGTGGGCCAGCTATTCAAGCTCAGCGAGCAGGACCTGCGCGACCGGCTCGAAAGCCTCGCCACTGATTCCTTGGACCTCCTAGAATATCGTGCATCCGCGGCTCTGCCCCGAGTGCTCAAGACTTACGAGTGGTCGGCGGAAAGCGAAGCCCAGCTTTTGGCAAACGTTTACCAACGCGACGTGACCAATTATATAACCCTACAAACCAGTCAGCCGGAAGAGGTAGTGGATCATGCTTGAAGTACTTAACGCTCCCCTATTTAAAATTCAAGGTCGCTTTTTGCGGTCCACGCACCTGGAGCGCGACTGGAGCGACCCGACGGCCCTCCAAGATTACGTCCTTACTACCCACGCCAAACAAAGTGTCGCCCGCCTGGCCGCCGGCTTGGCCCCCACCTCCGGCATGCGCGCCTGGCGCATCACCGGCGACTACGGCTCCGGCAAATCCTCCTTCGCGCTGTTGCTCGCCAACTTGTTCTCGGCCCGTTGCGCGCAACTACCGGCCCTGCTGCAGGCCGGTCTGAAAGGAGTGCCTAGCACCGAGGCCCCGGGGGGCTTGCCCCTGCTGCCCATTCTGGTCACGGGCTCCCGCGAACCGCTGGGTTTGGCTATCGCTCGGGCCCTGGAAAAAACCTTGTTGGCCCTGCCCGAAGCCACGGTCCCTGCCAAGCTCCTCACCAAGCTTCGCGCCGCCCTGCATCAGGGCAGCGTCACGGACGCGCAAATCATCAAGTGGGTGCAGACCAGCCACGCGCTGGTCGTGAACCAGCAGCTGGGCCAGGGGGTCCTGCTCGTGCTCGACGAAGTGGGCAAGTTCTTGGAGTTTGCTGCCCTGCACCCCGAACGCCAAGATATCTATTTGTTGCAGGGCCTGGCGGAGCTGGCCGCCCGCAGCGGCGCCACTCCCCTGATGATTGTGGTGCTGTTGCACCAAGGCATCAGCGGCTACGCGGAGAGTTTGACCCAGACCCAGCAGCGGGAGTGGGAGAAAATCGCCGGCCGCTACGAAGAGCTGACCTGGCACTACCCCATCGAGCAAGTAGCTGAGCTGATTGCCAGCGCCCTCAACACGCAGTTAGACGTGGCTCCCTTTGCGGCCTTAACCCGAGCCAAGGCCGACATGCAGGATGCTTTGCGCCTACGCTGGTACGGGCCGGCTTCTCGCCAGCCCGCGCTGGCTGACATCGCCCCACGCCTCTACCCGCTGCATCCGTCGGTGTTGCCGCTGCTCGTGCGCCTGTTCGCCGCCTTCGGCCAGAACGAACGGTCGCTCTTTAGCTTCCTGTTGGGCAGCGAACCCTTCGGCTTGCAGGATTTTGTGGAACGCACCGAGGGCAAGGCCTTTTTCCGAGTGCACGACCTCTTTGACTACGCCCGCTATGCATTCGGCCAGCGCCTGAACCTGCAGAGCTACCGCAACCATTGGAAAGCCATCGAAGGCGTCATCGCCTCCTACCGGGGCGAGGACGTGTTGGAGCTCAACCTGCTCAAAACCATCGGCGTACTTAATGTGCTCAACGCCGAGGATCTACTGGCCACGCCCGAAGCCTTGGAGCTGGCCTTGCGGGACAGCGGCGACGTGAAAGCCACCATCCAAGCGCTTAAATCCCGGCACCTGCTTTACTATCGGGGCGCAGCGGGTGGCTACAGCCTCTGGCCCCACACCAGCGTCAACCTGGAAAGCGTGTACGCCGACGCTGGGGTGCAGCTGGGCAGCGTCAAGAAAGTGGCCAGCCTCATCCGTGAACGCGTGGAAGTACGCCCTCTGGTGGCCCGCCGCCACTACATTGAGACCGGCACCCTCCGCTTCTTTGAAGTGGTGTACACCGACGCCGACTTCCTTTCCGAACAGGTCGCCCCAAGCCGCACGGCCGATGGGAAGATCTTGGTGCCCCTGTGCGAGACCCCCGAGGAAGAGCAGCGCGTTCTCGACTTTGCCCAGTCCGCGGGCGACCTCCTGCCCAACCTGTTAATTGCCGTCCCGCAGCCCCTGCAGGGCCTAGCTGCCGTGCTGGAAGAAGTACGCCGTTGGGAGTGGATTCAGCGAAATGTGCCGGAGCTCCAGCACGACGACTACGCCCGCGAGGAAGTGGCGCGCCAGCTCACCAACGCTCAGCAAACGCTTGCCGAACACGTGCAGCGCTACGTGGGGTTGAGCAACGCGAGCGTGGAAAGCGGCTTGCGCTGGTTTCGCTGCGGGGAGTTGCTGCCCCAAGTGAAGACCGGCCGAGAGGTAATGGCCCTGTTGAGCACGGTTCTGGACGAGGTGTTCCACGCCGCCCCTCGCATTCACAACGAGCTCATCAACCGTAAAGTGCTGTCCTCCGCCGCTTCTGGAGCCCGGGGACGCCTCTGCGAGCAGCTGTTCGACACGCCCACCCAGCCCTACCTGGGCATGGACGCCACCAAAACGCCACCGGAGATGTCGATGTACCTGTCCGTGCTCCGCGCCGGCGGGCTCCACCAGCTCAACCCGGCCACGGGGGCCTGGGCCTTGACGCTGCCGGCCGCCGACGTGGACGCCGGGCGAGGGCGACTCTTGCCTGCGTTTGCGCGCATCCGCGAGGTGTTGGCCGAAACCACCGACGCCCGCGTGCCGGTCACGGCCGTGTACGAGGCGCTACGCCAGGACCCCTACGGCGTACGCGACGGGCTGATTCCGCTGCTGCTGGCCATATTTAGCGTCATCAACGAGCAGGAACTCGCCTTTTACGAGGACGGCTCTTTCATCCCTCGCATTACGGGCTCGAACTTCTTTCGCCTCACCAAAGCTCCCGAGACGTTTGAGATCCAGTTCTACCCCATCAACGGGGTGCGCACAGAGCTCTTTCAAAGCCTGATTCACCAGCTGCAGCTCACTGGGCAGCACGTGGACCGCGTAGACTTGCTCGACGTGGTCAAGCCCCTGCTCTCCTTTATGGCGGCCCTGCCGCAATACACGCTCAAGACTTCTCGACTGGATCCCCACACCAAAGCCGTGCGGACCGCCCTGCTGGGCGCTCGCGACCCGGTGAGTCTGCTCTTTCACGACTTGCCTTTGGCGTGCGAGCTGCCCCCAGTACTCGCAGAAAGCGATCAGCAAGGCGTGCAAGTGACCCTGTTTGCCCAAGAACTTAAGGCCGCCATTGACGAGCTGCGCAGCGCCCACCCGGGGTTGCTGCAGTGGATCAAAGAAAAGCTGCACGCCGAGTTCCAACTCCAGGGCTCCTTCGAGGAGGTGCGCCACCTGCTAGCGCCCCGCGCCGCGTCCGTGGCCGCGTTTGTCACCGAGCCGCGCCTTAAAAGCTTCTGCCTGCGCCTAGCCGACACCAAGCTCACGGAAACGCAGTGGCTGGAGTCGCTGGGCAACCTGGTGTGCGCCATGCCCCCGGCCAAGTGGCGCGACGCCGACGTGCACAAGTATGAGCAGGAAATACACCACTTGTCCGCCCAGTTTACCCGCGTAGAAGCCGTCGTTTACAATCGCAGCAAGCACAAGGGCATCGCCGAGGGCGAATCCGTGCGCATTGCTCTCACGCAACCCAACGGCCAAGAACGCAAACAAGTGATTCACCTCACCCCCGACGAAGTCGAAGAAGCCACCGACCTGCAGGGCGCCATTGCCGCGCTTCTGCGCGACAAAGGCCGTGTGGGCATGGCCGCTGCTTCCCGCGCGTTGTGGCAGCTGCTGGCCACCGGCGAGTCCGTGCCCGAAACAGCGGAACGCTAGTTTGCTTTAACACAGGCAACAGTACTAGCAAAAAGACTTATCTTCGAACTCCATAAAACACCTTCTTCCTTGGAACTACCCTTCCGACATATTTTGAGTTTGTCTGGTGGAAAGGACAGCGCGGCGCTGGCCATTTACATGCGGGACCGCATACCGGAAATGGAGTACGTTTTCCACGACACGGGCAAGGAACTGCCCGAAACGTACGAATATTTGGGTCGCCTGGAAGCCCTACTGGGCAAGCCGATCCACAAAAGCACCGAGGAAAAAGGTGACTTCATCGGCTTCGATCAGCTGCTCAAAATCTACGGCGGCATGCTGCCGTCCAACCATCGCCGCTGGTGCACCCGCATGATGAAACTCAAGCCTTTTGAGAAGTTTATTGGCGACGGCAACTGCTACAACTACGTGGGCTTGCGGGCCGACGAGAAGCGGGACGGCTACATCAGCCACAAGCCCAACATCAAGCCGCTCTATCCATTCATTGAGGACGGCTTGGTGAAGGCCGATATCGAGCGCATCCTGGAGGAGTCGGGGCTGGGGATGCCCCCCTACACCAAGTGGGGCCGCACCCGCTCGGGCTGCTTTTTCTGCTTTTACCAGCAGAAAATTGAATGGGTCCGCCTGCGTGAAGCCCACCCCGATTTATTTGAAGAAGCCAAGGCCTATGAAAAGCCGGGGAAGAAGGCTGAGACCGTCTTCTATTGGTGCGGGGACGAGCCCTTGGAGGAGCTGGAAAAGCCCGAGCGCATGGCGCAAATCATCCGCGACCACGCGGCGGCCCAGGAGCGGGCCCGCAGCAAAGCCAAAAACCGCAGCTTGCTGCACGTACTCGGCGGTGTCGACGACTACGAAGAGCGCACGGGCTGCTTAATTTGTCAGCTATAAGAAATTACTTATATTTAATGCGTCTATTTATTTGCCATAACTCTACTCTTTTGTGATTCAGCCTGAGAGATTGCCCGTTAGTAAAGATGCAGCTTACCGCAATAAAGATTTAGCCCTCAATTGGATCCGCTTCGTGCGCAAGTACGGGCCCATCCCCGCCAACGACTCTGCGTTTGAAGAGCACACAGGAAAGGCGGCCAACCGGGCGGGAGTTTCCCCCATCACCTTCTTGCACCCGCGTTTTGCCGAGGTGCTGCAGTGCTTGACCGGCCAGGAGATACTTTCCGTTATTTTGACGGGGACCGCGGGCGATGGCAAAACGCACCTGTGCGGCAAAATTTGGACGGAGCTGCGGGGGGATCCTACGGCTTGGGCCTCCAATAACCCGTACATTTACCTGGTCTTGCCCTCGGGTGCCAAGCTGCACGTCATCCGGGACTTGAGCGCGTGGGTGCCCCAGCAAGGCGCGGAGTGGAACGAGCCCGAGCGGGATCTCTTGGAGCTGTTCTCTCGCTGCCTGTTCGAATCTACTGGCACGGACTACTTTTTGATCGCCGCCAACGACGGGCAGCTCATCGAGACGTGGCGGCGCCTGCCCGACTCCTTGTCGGTAAACAAAGCCCGTCGTCACTTTGAGCAGATGCTGGTGGAAGATTTAGAGTCTTTGCCGGACGTGGCCTTGCGCTTCTTCAACTTGTCGCGGGGCTCCTCCGCGGAACTGTTTGACTGCGCCGTCGAAGCCTTTTTAGAGCATCCCGGCTGGCAGTACTGCTTTGCCGGGGAATCCGGGGAATCCGTGGCTTTCGGCCCCCTATCTCCGATTCGTCGCAATTTCGAACTGTTGCAATCCACGCAATTGCGTCAGCGCCTGCGCGATCTGCTGGAGCTCTGCGACTACAACGACTTGCACATCCCGATTCGAGAAATCTTGGCGCTGCTGGTGAACGCCGTGCTGGGCCACCCCACGTGCAATAAAGACCACTTGATGGTGCCCGGAGACGTCGCGCGGCTCATCAAGGAGGGCAGCTTGGCCCGGGCGAGCATCTACAACAACTTGATTGGGGGCAACCTGCGCGAAAGCCGACGCGAGAGCATCGGCGTGTTCAACTACTTGGACCGCTTCCGCCTTGGCCATGAAACCACCAACCGCATCGACTCCATTCTCATCTTTGGCGAAGCGGACGACGCCCTACGGGAGTACTACGACGCCTACTTGGGCAATGATGAGTTTTACGGCGCTGATGCAAGCTACCGCCAGGCGCAGAGCAACTACGTGGAGGCGGCCGATGAGGACGGCAGCAACAGCAAGTTCCTGGATATGCTCATAGCCCAGCGCCGGGCCTTATTCTTCAAGATTCCCGCCTCTGAAGCTGAGGAGCTGCACCTGTGGGAGTTGACCGTGTTTCGGTTTGCGGGTGAATACCTAGAAAAAGTGGTGCGAAACCTCTGCCCCCCGGCGCAGGGCCGCGTGGAGCGGGCCATTGTGAACCGCTTAGTGCGGGGCCTGAATCGGGTGATCGTCGGCATGCTCATCACCGACGACCGCAAGCTGTTTTTAGGCACGAGCCTCCAGTCCACGGGGGCTAAAGTTTCGCGGATCTACGAAGATGCCATTTCCGTGCAAGCGAGCCGCGGAGAAAAGGTGGAAATCGTGTGGAACGGCAATAAGCCCGCTTTGCTAGTCACGCTCAACGAGCACATTTCGGAGTCTTTCACGCTGAATCTGGTGCGCTACGAATTTCTCTCCCGCGTGGCAGAGGGCGCGCTGCCGAGCAGTTTTTCTAAGGAGTGTTACGAAGACGTGCTCTCGTTTAAAAGCCGTTTACTAACGGCCCTCAAAAAGCGCCGTCAGCAGGACGGGGATCAGCTGGACAACACCCTAACCTTTCAGCGCTTGCGCCTGGATGAGTCGGGCCGGCCCGAAAACCTCACCATTCAGTTAACGGTGCCCGCGTAAAGTCTGACGGCAACGCGTTTTCCGATCGAATTGAGTCCTTTGTTTATTGGCTATTTCTAAGCAGCAATGCACGAAACTATACTCGCAGCGGACACGGCCGTGGCCCGTCCCCCCCGTGGGCATTACCCAAACTCCGACCTCTGGTTGGACGAGCAAATTTGGGGACATCGCATTTATCCCCAAACGCCCTGGTTGCTATTCTTGGAGTGTTTAACCGTCGCCGAATACTTCCTGCGCAAGGGAGCGTTGCTAGATGAGCAAGGATCGTATTACCCGTTGGTATTCTACCCCCTGCGCCGCATGCACTTGCGCAACATACTGTGGAATAATGACCTAATTAAAAGCTTGGAGAACGAGAAGCTCGACTCCAATACCAGCTGGAAGACGTGGCTGGAGTGGATGAGCGAGCACGCTCAAAACCTGCACGAAAACGACTTCTCTTACCTGAAGCCACGGTTTGAAAAGTTCAGCGACTTTGCCTTTTTGGTGGGAATGCTACGGGACGCGTCGGTAGAAGGCGAAAGCAACAAGCGCTGGACTTCTCGCTTTGTCTTCCCATTTGGCGCTAGTGCCATTTACGAAGACGCCACCCTCGACGGCAAACGCGATTACATCAATTTCACGCGGACCGGTGAGCTGCTCTACCTGATGCTTTGCCGCAGCTCGGTCGCCAATGAGTTGCGGCCCCACCTCGCGCAGTTTTTGCGGGGAGACAACGAATGGAATAAGCTATTACGGGTGTTGGAAAAAACACAGGAAGAAAACGGCACCGAGCGCAAGAGCAGCTATTTGCCTTACAAAAAGCATCCTTGTTTTGACCGCCTGGCGGAAGATTGGTTGCGCCTCTTTGAGTTAGGGTTACCCAACTTTGATGTCTTGAACCACATGGTCACCATGGGGGCGCTTCACGTACTCCTGTACCAATTGCACGTCGCGGCCGCCTGGTCTAATAAACAAGAACCGCTCACCTTGCTGTGCGAGGTGGTGGCGCCCAAAAAGACCCTGGTGCGGGAGTTGTCCATCATCAATTTCCAAGAGAACAATAGCTTATCTGGGGAAGCTATCCAGGCCTATTTGACGCGCATCAGTGAGTCAACGGAGTGGCAGGAAGCTTTGGCACTCGCCACGCAGCAAGATCAGTATTCCCGCTGCCGCGAAATCCTGCTGCAAGAAGTTTGGTGGAACGACCAGGATTACAACGGAGGCGAAGACCCGGCCACTCTCGTGGAGTTTTTGCGCGACAAGGCGCAGTCCCGTCACCAACAGCACGCCGGGGAAGTCCACCGTTCCTTTGGTCGCCTGATTGGGTTGGTGTCGCGACGAGCCACCAACAAATTTCGATACGCGCCCACGGACAGTTTCTTAAAAACGTTGATTTTCGCCAACGTGCGCCAGCGTATGGAATTGAAAGAGTTTTTCAACCTGCTCTTCGAACGCTACGGCCTGGTGTTTAGCGAGCGGGAAGCCGCGCAAGTGATTGCTGAAGATGAGTACGATCCCAAGCCTTTTGCCGCCAACGCCGCGCGCCTCGAAGCCCGCCTGAGCAGCTTGGGTTTGTTGCGACGGCTCTCCGACGGCTGTGCTTACATCATCAATCCTCACGGCCTCGAATAGCCCGTACTCATGGAAATGTCTACCGTTGAAAGCACACTGCTCGTGGATACGGAATTAACTGCGGCCACGCTCATTGGGCAGGTGGCCAGCCACTACCTGCGCAACCGCATCAAAGGCAATGAAGCGGAGTCCGGCACGGCTCGCTTTATACTCGATCAACTGCGCGGGGAGCAGATGGCGGCCATTGCCCGCGCTATTTTGGATGATGATTTCTTAGCCCAGCGGGTGCAAATTCAACTTCCCGCCTCCAAGTTAGCTCCCTATGTCGCTGAATATGCGCTACCGGAAGACATCCTGACCACGCTGCGGGCAACTTATTTACGCAATGCTGAATGCCTGCTGCCAGCCTTGTTGCTCGCCAACACCGGAGACGACGAAGCGCAGTCGCTTAATTTGATCGAGCCCATTGGCTCCGCCGTGCTGCTGTCCCAACCCGATCTATGGGTGGAGGCCGCCAGTGAGGGATTAAACTTGCCGGCCGAACAATTGGAGATTTGGGAGCGCATCCTACGGGCCCTAATGGACTTAAGCATCCGCTCCCTGCCTCACGTGGCGGAGTACGTGCTGCGCACGCGCCGGGAAATCCTTGACGGCTCCGCCCTGTTCTTTGCCCTGGGTGCAGCCCTGCCCGCCCTGGCCATGCCCCGGGACACGAGCTTGTTTGCCAACGTTCCGGAAAAATATTACGGCCAGCAGAGCCGGTGGAAAGGCTTGTTTCAGGATGCCTATAAAAAGCGGGCGCCTTATTTGCGCAAGCAAACGCCTGCCCAGACCCTGCTCACCGGGGCCAACCTGCGGGCGGCCTACTCACGGGTCAAGGACGCCATCATTCCCAGCTATCACCCCGCAATTGAGGCGTTCATCGCGTCCGATGGCCAATGGAACGCATCTGCTAAAGCACTAGCGGAGTGTGAGTGGGAAGAGATTAAGCCTTTATTTGACGGCCTGCGCCGAGAGCGCCTCAACTTGGGTACCCTCACGCGCAACTTTTACAACGACCGGGATCCTGACTTGCTCTCGTCCGACGAACGCGAGTATCTTAAATCGTTGATCCAGCGCAACCCTTCGTCGGCTAACGACGACGACCGCACCTTCTACGAGCAGCACCGCCACCAAATCGTCGAGGAGCGCACCTTGAAAGCTGCGTGGGACAAGTTCGCTTTTGGCCGGCCCCAGGAATGCGAAGACTTCCTGGCCGGGGTTGCCCTCTGCTTGGAGCGACTCAGCGTGGAGGACTACAGCACCAACCGGCGGCTCAAAATTCGCTGCGACGCCAAAACGCCGCTCCTGCTGCGCAAGCTCAACTCCGATGCATGGCAATACTTTGCCGCCCGCTACTACGGCCTCAAGCAACTCTTCGGCGCCCAAGTGGAGTGGGAAGTAGGCGAGCTATTCAACTACGCCAAGTTGATGAAGGAATGGGATGGCCGCTACAGCCGCAACCGCTCCGAAGCCCGCGCAGCCTTGCAACTTAAATTCACTATTGAGTTGCAGATGGACTCCGTAGTGGATGGCCAAGCCAGTGGCTCCACGAACTCCCTAACGCAACTTATTTGGAACTTTACCCCCAACAAAGCCACTCGAGAATTTGCCCCGGACTGGGACCGCTTGGTAGCCTACACCATGGGCACTTCGCCGGTAGCACCCATGGTGTTGTGCACGGCGGGCCGCGAGGCCATCAGCGCCAAGGGCCGCTTTCAGTCGGTAAACCTGAGCGACGTGCGGACCCTGACGCCGGCCTTTGGCCAAAATCGCGGCTCTTTTGTTGGCCCCAACAAAGCCGGCAACAACTTAGCCAAAAAGTGGGAGGCCAATTTAAAAATCGCCCGCATCGACAACATGATTTCGCCGGCGGTGGAGCAAGAATTAACCGCGGCCTGGCAAGCCTTTAAGCAACTATACACCCAGGCCATCACGGGCTTCAAAGCAGAGGGACTTGCCTGCCCGGCCTTGCTTGAGCAGGGGCAAGCGTACGCCCGATTGCTGAACTTGATTTCGGAAAAGGCCCTGGGCGATCGTAACCGGGAGTTGTTGCTGCTGCCCTTGCTTCGGATCGGCTCCGTGACCATTTCGGGCGATTCCTCCACGGAAATCATCACGCCCTGGCACCCCTTGCGCATGATTGCCATGGCGGTAAAGGCCCGACGCATCCACGAGCTGATTAAGTCTTACATCAACGAGCCCGAAGTACGTTTCGGGGACGCGGGGCGGATGTTTTTCAAGGACCTGCGTGATGAACTAGACCACGCTTTCTATCCGGAAGTCGTGCTGGGGCGCTACGAAAGCAAGCCCCAGCTGCTGGCCCTAACCGATACTTGCGGGGATTATACGCTGCACGAGTCCCCCGTGGCCAATGGCATCGAGACCAGCGACAACCCCACGGAGTCGTCCAAGCGGGTAGCTGAGCTTGTGGCCCGCTACCTGTCCTTGCAACCTCACGAGAGTGCCAACTTATCGGTGGTACTTTACAACTGCGACTCAGCGCGCCTGCCGCAAGCCGTGGTGGACCGCATTGGGGCCATGCACGAGGAGGAGGAAGACGTCCGCTGCCAAATTGTGCTTCGCCACCACGATTCCAGCAAGCTGCACCCGCTCTACGAACGCATCGTCGAGGCCTCCGACTCCGACCCCGATGCCTACAGTGCGAGCGAAGCCACCCGCGACTTCATGGCTCGCTTGCGCATTGGTATTTCGGCCGATCAAGCCCCCACGCCCAACGAGAAAGATGGCCCCCCCAACGACATCGTCTTTTTGCAAGACGTCATCGCGCGCCACGCCACGGTGGAATGGTACAAGGAAAACGCCCAGGTTGTGCCCTTGATGGACCTAATTCCCGCGCAGTGGTCGCGCCGCCGCCCCTCCCCAGCCGGGAACATGAAATCTGTGGTTTACTTGTGTTGCCCGGCCCAAAGCACTGAAGGTTGGGCCTACTTGACGGCCATCACCACCTTGGTTAAAGGCGACTGGGATGGCGACACCACGCAGCGCTTGTTGCCTGCCCGACAACTGGACTTCCAGGATCCCAATATGCGAGAGATCTTCGACCAAACCCACAACTTGGGCAACTGGGTGGTCAACTACGACGAACTGCTGGACCGCCGCCAGCTGATGGACCGCAAAGTGCGGGTCATTCGCTACAAGCAGTCTTCCACCCAGGGTCGTAACTTAATCGTTTCCTCCACAGCTTCCCTGGGCTTATTGCACTCCATGGTGCAGCGGCGCATCGGCAGCCTGCAGTTGGATTTGGACGCCGGGGCACAGAAGCAGCTCACCGATCGGTTCATTGAAGAGGCCAATAGCATTTCCGGGGACATTGTCCTGCGGGCGGCGCGGCGCGGGCGCAACGCCAGTGAACTCATGGGCGTGGTGCTGAGCGCGTACCTGATTCAGCACGAAATGCGCGTCTTCAACGGCGGGGTCCCGGGTCAATACGGCTGGTACTTCCTCGACGATTATGCCGAGTGGTTGGGGCAGCGCGAAGAGCAAATGGCCGACATTCTCATGCTCACCCCCAGCGTTGGGCCCGAAGGCGAACTGCGCCTAAGCATCGTGGTGAGTGAAGCCAAATTCATCGATCGCGGCTCCTTGCATGCCAGCGCCAGCAAGTCGCGTAATCAGTTGCGCGACACCCTCAAGCGCATTAACGACGCCCTTTTCGGCACTCCGGAGCGCCTGGACCGGGCCTTGTGGCTGGCGCGCCTGTCGGACCTGATCCTCGACGGGGTGCAGTTCACCGCCGGCTCCAACATCAACCTGGCCGATTGGCGCATGGCCATCCGCAAGGGCGAGTGTTACATTAGCCTGCGGGGGTATTCTCACGTGTTCGTGTCCGGTCCGGAAGACGACCCGCTGGATGCCGACTTCGTGCATGTAGCCGAAGTCAACGAGGCCTACCAGGAAGTATTCAGTTGGAACCAGGTGCGGTCCATGGTGTCGACGTATGCCGCAAAAGGAAATCCGCAGCCCGTACGCCTGGAAAAGGGGAACCCACAGGTGTGGAAATCGCAAACGTTCACCAAAGCCGCGGGCTGCATTCAGCCGGGCAAGCCCGGCCAGCTGGTGGTTGCCACCCCCGATAAAAAAGCTTCCGCTCCAAAAGGGGGCACCCCGCACGTGGCTCCGGTCCTTCCAGTGGAGCCGCCGACAGACAAGCACGTCAATCCTATCGCCTCCATAGATGCCTCTGTCTCGCCATGGGCTTATCCCAGCATTCAACAGCTGGTGCCGGCCAACATGGGAGAGCAAACCGTGAGCCCGGCCGAAGTGGAGTGGCTTGGTGTTGTCGCGCAGCGCACGAAAGCGGCCCTGCAGGGCTTCAATCTGAACGCGCGTTTGTTGACCCAAAAGTTGACGCCCAATGCCGCGCTTCTCACTTTCCAAGGCAGCGCCAACCTAACCGTCGACCAGGTCCTGAAAAGGCAAGTGGAGTTCAAGACCACTTACGGGTTGAGCGTGGTCTCCGTGCGGCCGGAAGCGGGTGCCATCTCCTTGGCCATTGAACGGCCCAACCGCCAAGTGGTGCGCCTGGAAGATATCTGGGGCCGCTGGACGCCCAACTCCGTCAAAGGCAACCAAACCCTGCCCATTGCCATCCGGGAAGACAATGGCGAATTGCTGTTCCTTTCCCCCCAAAAGAATGCCCCTCACACCTTGATTGCCGGTTCCACGGGCAGTGGCAAGTCGGTGCTGGTGCAAAACATTATCTTGAGCATCGCCGCCACCAACACCCCGGCGCAGGCGCAGTTGATCATCATCGACCCCAAGCAGGGGGTAGACTACTTCGCCTTGGAGCCCCTGCCGCACGTCAAAGGCGGGGCCATTATTGTGGATCAGGAAGCGGCCTTGGAGGAGCTCACGCTACTGGTCGAAGAAATGGAGGCCCGCTACCGGCGCTTCCGGGAAACCCGCGTACCCAACCTCACCACGTACAATGCCCGCGTAGCCCCCACGGAACAACTGCCCGTGATCTGGTTGGTGCACGACGAATTCGCGGATTGGATGCAAATCGACGAATATAAGCAGGCCGTCACTGCCATCGTGGCGCGCCTGGGGGTCAAGGCCCGCGCCGCCGGCATCTACTTGGTGTTCGCCGCCCAGCGGCCCGACGCCAACGTGATGCCCATGCAGCTGCGCGCCAACTTGGGCAACCGCTTGATTTTGCGCGTGGACTCGGAAGGCACCTCCGAAATTGCGTTGGGCCTGAAGGGCGCGGAGCGTCTACTAGGAAAAGGGCACCTGCTGGCAAAGCTGGAAGGCGAACCCGATTTGCTCTTCGGCCAAGTGCCATTCATTCAAGACGAAGTCATCGAAGAGTTGGTCAACTTGATGGGGGTAGCCCCAGTGTAAAATGAATAGACATTCATAAATCCCTTCGTTTAAGCAGATTTACTCTTTGCTAAACCAAGGAATTATGCGTTTATAATTCTGCTTAAAGTAATCCTTCATGCAAATTCCGGGCAGTGCGCGCGTCGATGTTCACAAGCTGGCCGCGGTGTTCGGGGACGTCACCAATTCGTACAAATTTTATTGGCTGTTGAGCATCCTCGATAGCCTACAGGAGCGGCAAGAATCGCGCATGTCCATGCAGGATCTGTCCTTGCGCATGCTGGCGCGGGTGTGGTACCCGCTGGACTTTTTTAAACTCTCCTTTGGCAAGCAAGACAGTTTCAAATCAGTAGCGGCCCGAATTTCAACTATCATCCAAGTTGACAACCGCCCCTCAGCGCCCAACCTGTATGCCCAACTGCGTGCCCAACTTTCTCCCGAAGAGCTTGCCCCGTTAGTGGGCGCCACGCGCCGCCTGCTGGACTGGGTACCATACCGGTTCATACGACCTTTTTTTGCACTCGAAACTAGGGGCTTGCCGGATCAGCGCGTCAATGCCTTGGTGACGCAATTAACCAATGGCTCCTTTCGCGCTCCCTATCGCATCGAAGGAGACTTCATTAAGCTGCACGAGCCCTGGCGGGATTACTTCCAGGAGCATCAGCTGATCTTGCGAGCTTACACCCAGTGGCACATCGTCCGATTTCTGCAGAAGCACAATCCCCACGTCATCGGCCTTCCCCAGAAGCTAGAAAAGCCGGGTCCAGAGCAACGCAAGCTGGCGACGGCCAAACGATTTTGGCAGTCTTACTTAGCGAACACCAGCAATTTGGCGTGCATTTATTCCGGACAGGAGGTGAACCTCAGCAACATGAGCTTGGATCACTTTCTGCCCTGGTCGTACGTAGTTCACGACCTGCTGTGGAACATTGTTCCCGTTCCCAAGGCAGTTAATTCGGCAAAAAGCGATTGGCTCCCGGCGTGGGAATACTTTCCGGGCTTCGCTAAGCTGCAGTACGCAGCCCTTTCCTATCATCTAAGGCAACCGTCCCACGAGCGTTTGCTGGAGGACTACTCCCTCTTATTGGCTCCGCATTTTCGGGACCTGCATCAGTTATCATTTGCCCAGTTCGAAGAGCAATTAGCCGAACAAATATTGCCTCAACTGCAAATGGCGCAAAACCTGGGATTTGTATACCCTTTTACCTATTCCTCCCGATAATTGATACCGAAAGCTTTAACCTGCATGATCTCTCTTCGGGGTTAACGCAGCTGATGCACGCTATTAATCCGGGCATCCGCGATCGCAGGAAGGCTGTTCTTTCTTATAAATATTTAGTATATTATAAGATATTAATTAACCAATAATTTGGGTTTTACAGTTAAATCTTCACCTAGCTGCGCCTAATGCGCTACATGGGAATTAAGAAAAGACAGCATCATGAGGCGTTTTATAAAGCAGAAATTACCTCCCGCTTTTCTCGACTCAAAACGGTCTATCAATTCCGCACCCTGGCCAGATACAGCGCTATAATGCAGGGATGGTCTATGACTTGGAGCAGCGGCTGCCCGGGAGTTTGCTGAGTTGGCATATCGGCCCCTCTCCTCTTTTTCGGGGTATACGGAGTGAGGGATACCACCCCCATCCTAGCAGCATTGCCACGAGGCACCTTCTTTTTGAAAAGTGGGGTGGACATTTGAGGTGATCAGTTCTGGTGTAGTTTATGAAAATAAAGCCCCTCATAGCTACACACGTAGCGGACGAAATTCGGCGGTTGAATATGCAAGGAGGGTACAATTAATGGCTTTGCAAGCTACATCCAGCCACGCGCTGATGCATAGCCAATGCACCCGCTAGCTACCCCCTATTCATCCGCCGCAGTTCCTCGGGAGATAATGGTGGATTTTGCCGATGCAACATCGCGTGGCAGTTAGGACAGACAGGGACTAAGTCCGTTAACGGGTCAAGTGTATATGGACCCTCTGCCGCAGAAATGGAAACGGGCGTAAGGTGATGCACATGAATAAACCTGTGCCCGATGCTACCATAAACCTGCTCGAAGTTGATGGTGCAAACCTTACAAGTATAGCCGAGAGAAGCTAAGCACGCCGCCCGTGCATAAGGATTCCGCTCATAACGTGTCTGCGTAACCTGCCGTGCGCCCTCCTCAACAAATGCAGGCACCTCCTCCACAAACCGGGGAACGTAGCCCGGTTGTGTAAGAAACTTAAACCAAGCCTCTTCCAGCTCCTGCACTATCTGAACATTAGACAACGGAATTCCAGAGGACATAGGAGTCCAATTCTGCTCGCCTAGCCGGCCTCCCCGCAGTTGGTCAACTAATAAGATCTCTTCGCTGTCCGAATTTAACAGCACATCTAATTCAAGTGTGACCTTTTGAACTTACTTGTTTTTGCCATCCCAGTGGGGTGCTGCGAACGGTTCTGATATGACTCTGCCTGAGACCGTAATTCCTCTTGGCACAGAACCCAGTCTAACAAGGAAAACTCTATCTCCAGGCCTAATCATGCGGTAGCTAGTACAGCTCCAATCGACGCCTTTATAAGCGAATACATAACGAGAAGAATCGAGTTGCTTTAGCTAGTAAACTTACCTTTTATGCGTGGCTACCCTGTGATTCTCGCGAAGAAAATTTGCAACAACCACTTCACCTTTGAGAGATAACCTCAATCATTTACTGGCAACCTGAATAGAGAAGCGAATAGAATTGTACATCCTTTCCCTCCCAGCCAATGTCCGACATTGCCCTACTAGTTTTAGAGAACCCTTGGGACGAGCCGGTGGGCGGTACTCGTCGGCTGACAGTACTACCATTCTTTGAAGGCCTGGAGCGGATACACGCGAATCTGTAGGTTTACTACTCGTCATTCCATAACCTAACGGGTATTCGCGCAGCGCTAGACCTTGACCTACAGCTTACGAAGGAGCCCCGACAGATACTCTACATCGGTTCTCATGGCCAGGGGAAGATGCTCGCCAATATCCGACTAGCTGACTTACGCCGTAGCATTCGAGCTAGAGCCGGTCGTATAGAGGGGGTCATAATCAGCTCTTGTGATGTTTGTAGTGACTCCCATGAGTTGACAAAGCTGGTGGCGGGAACTACCATCCAGTGGGCTATTGGCTACCGATGCGCTGTGTCGTGGTTCGACAGCATGGTCATAGAGTTGGCCTTTTGAATAGCCTGGCTGCGCAGCCCACCACCTATAAAAGCTCTTGGGCATCGCTGGAGGGCTTTTTTGCAACAGCCCTCCAACTACTGAATACTCAGCATACGCTGGATCCCGTGAAAGGCACCCTAAGCGAAAACCTAACCATTGTGCTGAACTCTCGGCCAAATGCCACCCCACGAATTTTCCAGCTTAGCTAAGTAAGAGAAGAAATGCCCTTTTCGAATTTTTTATATCCTTTTCACTTGGGCTATTACTCCTATATACCTTACTTTAGCGTGCTCTATTCCTGGCTAACCAATACTGTGCATGAGTTTAATCAAAATCCTTGCTGCGGGCACAACATGCAAGCCAGTATCGTTTCAAAACAGCGCATTTTCCAGCATAGCCAAGGAAATTAGCATCTTAGATGTGCTTGAATCAATAAGAGACGGCTTATACTCTAAGCAGATTAGCTATCTAAGAGATTTATTAAGTACCGCACAACTTGACGAGTACAGTAAGCAGAAGAGAAACCTACCTGCCGTTACATTTTGTGGAACATTCGAAGGCCAAAGAAAAAAACAATACCTAAAGATTTATAATTCATTACTTGTCATTGATATTGACAAACTCAATAATGTCGAGTTAATAAGAGCAAGACAAATACTCAAGGCAGACTCATTTGTCTTTGCTTATTGGACCTCACCATCAAATAACGGATTAAAAGGGCTTATTGCACTACCTTACGAACAAATAGAAGAAGTTAATACCTTCCATAAAAGAGCATTTGAGCAAGTCTCAGAATATTTTTTAGAAAAATATTCTATAGCTCTAGATGAAAGTGGCAGTGATACTACCCGTCTCTGTTTTTTATCTTCCGACCCATTACTTGAGCTAAAGGATTCTATAGAGGTATTCCCTGTTACCAAACCAAGCGAGTTTGAGACCAAAATACTAAAACAAACCAATATAAGCGGCTCTATAAAAACACATCATATCACAAGCTCTTTAAGAAATAAGCTATACAATCCATTAGGAAGAAACAACCCAAGGCACAGAAATAGAATCTATTTAGTTACAAAATTTTTACGAAAAAGAAACCTATCCATAACCAAATCTAATGAGAA
The DNA here is from genome assembly GCA_022701825.1 of Hymenobacteraceae bacterium. GTDB lineage: Bacteria > Bacteroidota > Bacteroidia > Cytophagales > Hymenobacteraceae > Hymenobacter. The sequence continues at coordinate 30,280 of JAKONR010000544.1, forward strand.
CTGGATTAAGGTAGCGTATGCGATTGCAAATTCCTTTACTTATGAGATAGGAGAAAAATACTTTTTAGCTTTATCTAAATTAGACCCAGATAAATTCAACGAAACTAATTGTAAAAACACATTAATTTACTGTTATAAAAACAGTGACAAAAAGATAAGCTTCAATACAATCGTCTATTTAGCTAAACAAGAAGGCTATTTAGCTTCAAGAATAAGAAGAGGGGGTAGTACTGAAGGTGGAGCTCCCAAAGAGCCTCGCAAGTTTCAGCGCCCGAGAACGGTTTTGCCGCCTGGCGCTATAAAGGCTAAGACTTTTGTCCGTATCTTAAAAAAACTCCCGGAACTACTCTCTCTTCTCTATGAAAACGCTTCATGATTATTTCTCTGGCGAGCGCATAATTTTATATCTATGCAAAGTACGAGCTAAGCAGGCTCACGCTCGCAATAAAAAACACGGTATTCATATTCTCACTGGACATGACGCACACAATTACCATATCAATGACTCAAACACTACTTCCGAGTTTGATAAGAAGCTACTAAGTGAAATAAACCAATTGATGCCCAAGAGAAGGCAATGGATACGGTTAAAGAAAGAAGATAGATACAAGAAAAATAACAAGAATGCACATAAGCAAAAACTATCCTCGTTAGAAATAACTACAAAGACCATATTTTTAACTATAAAGTATTTTAGAAAGCGAAATCCGAATGAGTTATTCTTAATAAACCTTGATAACTTTGTAAACGAAATTCAAAACACAGTTTCAGACCCTAGCTACACTATTACTCCGCCCAAGATATATCCAAAGCCAAAAAATCTCAAATCTGCAAGCAGTCTTAAACCCGGAGAGAATAATGTATGCAGACCTATTACACTGTTCCATCTGAAGGACAGAATAATAATATGCTTCGTAAACAAGTTTCTCACTTGCGTTTTTGATAAGTATTTCGAGAGTTACTCCTTAGCGTTTCGCGCAGCGCAGGATAGCAATGGCGTCAAAAAGATTCTATCCCATCACGATGCTATTGAATCTATACTCACATATAAATCCGCACATGCTACCAACCCACTGTGGGTAGCAGAGTGTGACATGAAAAAGTTTTACGATTCCGTAAATCACATTGTTGCACTAAATAGCTTCGATAGACTAGCAGGCTTAGCAACGATTGATACCCCCAGCTTGGACTTAAGGGTAGCCAGGCAAATCTTCATTAAATATCTTGATTGCTACTGCTTTAAAACTAACGTATTGTGCCACAATACGAACGAAGCCTATTGGGTGGAGCACAGAATAGCATCTGGTGCTTTTGACTGGATAGAAGCTGAGCTCACAAAACTCAACTACTACAATCATGGGTTCAGCCCTTCCTTATCCTGGAGAACATTAATATGTCTAATCAAATACCTTCTGTCCTGTCTTAAAAAAAGGCCTGTTTTCGAGCAGGCAAGAATCGGAGTGCCACAAGGAGGAGCCCTATCAGGCTTAATTGCGAATATGGTACTAGATGAGGTAGACAAGAAGCTGAATATAAGTGATGATTTTCTTTACATTAGATTCTGTGATGACATGGTAATAATGCATCCTAACCAAAAGGAATGCAAAAAAAAGATAAATACTTATCAATCACTCTTAAAAACGTTAAAACTTGTTCCTCATAAGTTTGAAAGTATCAAAAAGCTAAGAAAATCGGATGGCTCTCTAGCGCCTTTTTGGGAAAAGAAATCTAAAGGACCTTATAAGTGGGACGAAGCTCGCAACCATGGCTTTCCGTGGATCGGATTTGTAGGCTACGAGGTTCATTGTAGTGGAAAGGAAATAAGAATTAGGAAAAGCTCACTAAAAAAGGAAATTCAGAAACAAAAAAGAATTGTTGAGCATATAAAGGAATCTATAGAAAAGGGACAGAGAGTAACAAATGGAGAAGTAGCAAAATCAGTGATTCTGCGCCTTATTGGCATGTCCGTAGGCAGAGTAGAACTATGGAATCACAAGCACGTTGTTAATGAAATGTGCTGGCAGGTGGGTTTTCGCATGCTGCGTAACACAAGGCATGCGATACACCAGATTAAAAGGCTTGACAAAAGTCGCAGTAAATTATACTATGATTTGCTACACCACTTAAGAAAAAAAGGCAAAATGTCAACCAAGCCTAAGGTTAGAAAAAACGCCCAAAAAATTATATCCTACAACCGACCATTCAGCTACTTTCATCAAGTGATTTCGAGAAAGACAGAATCCTAATCTTGTGGCGCCCCGCCCTAAAAATCATTTCCAGATTATATTCATACACACTTTATAACCTTGGGGCTAGCACCAAGGCTTTATACATCCTGCTTATACACACATGCCCCAACTACAAGCAGGCTATGCCGTCGAGGAAGTACTTCACTTTCTATCCACACCGCAGCTTCAACAAGCAATACCCGCTGCCCAAGTACGGGAAATGCTACATCACTTGTCGTGGTTTGAGGTAGAGTCCACGGTAGCTTTCGACCAGCGAGGCATTGAGCATGATAACGAGGCGCTCTGGTCGGTCGCCGCCAATCTAGTCAGCAGAGGCCTCCCGACGAGGGCACCGCTCTCCTTAACCAAGGATTTACTAGCTAAGTACTGGCCTCAAGGCGCGGAGCAGGACAATACCGCCTTCGAACAAGGAGTATATAAGTTCAAGCTGGCCGAATCTGCTAAACCAGAGCTTTGGGCTAAGTGGTTGTGGCGAGCGCTCCACCCTATTGACCCGCGGCTGCACCCCACTGCCACGATGCTCAGTGACCTGCAGAGCTGGGAGTCGCATGGCAGTACTTTCGAGCGCCGGTTCTTGACACAGATTATTCCCGCGCTGGATGGGGCTTATCTGATGCAGCTACTCCAGCCGCAGGTAGCACTGCGCAACTTGCTCGAATGGGCCCCCGACGAAGCGGAGCAATTACACAAGCTGCTGCAAACAAATCCCGAGGATTTCACTGACCAATCAGTTGATTTCACGCTACCCCTTCCTTACCCATGGCTTCGTAGCAACCTAGCAACCCACGGATTTGTCCTGGAAGTCGACGGCAGTCAGCATTGGGAAGATGAAACACAGCGCCGGAAGGATGCAGCGCGGGATAAGGCAACGCGCGAGGCAGGCTGGGTACCGCTTCGCTTACGCACCACCGACTTTTCGCAGCCTGAAAAAGCCCTGCATACGTTACACGAGGCAACTAAGCAGCACGACTATTTTCAACTACTACGCGCGAACTATGAGCGCTCCTTACTGGCTACGGGACAGGGACGAGCAGCTTTAGGGCTAACACTAGGCCCGCTAGCGGTAGGCCGCCTGCATCGCACGCTACTGGAGTGTATGCTAAATGGGCTACTGCCAGCCCACAAGACTATATGGCGGATTGCCATTATCGAACGGGACATTCCCTGCGCTAGCTGGGCCGTAGCGTGCCTTGCGGAGCAGATGGAGCAGCTCTACTGCCTGCAGGGCCTAGGGCGACATTTGCCCGACATCGTACTACACATCGTCCCAGCGCCAGAGTTCGAGCCGGTGGAGGTTGAATCTAGCCAATTCTGCTTTACCAGCGGCGTTGAAGTTCAGGTGCTGGAAACACCTACTTCCCTTAAGGATGACTATGACGTTCTGCTGGATATATCCATGCTGCAACGACCTGGCTTTAGCCAGGCGCCCCCGCTACACCGCACGCCCTGTCTAACGCTTCGCACAGCGCACGCGCCCCAGCAAGCTCGCTCGTTTCATACGGCTCCGCTTATCCCTTATCCTGCTCTAGTAGAGCGAGACGGCAGCAGTGAGTCGGCCTTCCACGTGGCCGACGAGCAGCGCCCCCGCGTGGCGGCTCTGGAATATTTTGTGCAAAATATCTTTCGCAAAAAAGGCCTACGAGCAGGTCAACTACCCATAATTAGCCGAGGCCTGCAGGGCAAAAGCGTTTTGGGCCTGCTACCAACCGGCGGTGGCAAGTCTCTTACTTATCAAGTAGCCGCATTGCTTCAACCCGGTATCGCGCTAGTAGTTGATCCCATTAAGTCTCTCATGCTTGACCAGTATGATGGCTTGCACGATAACTGGATCGACGCCGCTTCTTATGTGAATGGGTCCGTACGCTCACGTGTGCAGCGCGAATTACGGCTTGCTCGCCTACGCCGGGGAGAAGTGCTGTTTTTCTTCATTTCGCCTGAGCGCATGGTTATTCCTGACTTTCGTCAGAAACTTCAAGCTATGTACTTGGCAGAGCCTAGGGTGGGGTTTAGCTACTGTGTCATTGACGAGGCGCACTGCGTATCGGAATGGGGCCATGACTTCCGAACACCCTATCTACGCCTTGGCATCAATGCGCGCACCTATTGCCGGACCTATGATGGTAGTCCCTTGCCGCTTTACGGCCTAACAGCAACTGCCTCTTTCGATGTACTAGCCGACGTGCAACGGGAGTTGAACCTAGAAAATGAGGATGAGGCGATTGTGCGTACGGAAGTTTCTGCCCGGCAAGAGTTACATGTCCGCATCTTACCCATCCAGGTCAACGACCCGCTTGCATTTGATGCAGCTGGCCCAGCCAAACAAAAAGCGCTACTTGATTTACTGTCTACTATACCCCAGGACCTACGCCGCTGGAATGGTCAATCCGCTATAAGTCTAGACGAGGACACCGCCTTAACTGTGAGGCGTATCCCCAACCTAGAAGATGCTACCTTTTTCCTTCCTAACGAAAGGGGGAAGTACGAGCACGCAGGCCTCATCTTCTGCCCTCATAAGAGTCCCAAAATTTCGTCTGGCGTACGCCGTGTGGTTTACGCATTAAATGAACCTGGCCAAGACCTGCCTCATTTAAAAATAGGCTACTTTATGGGAGCTAGTGCCGACGACGGGGATGCTTCTGAGCAGACCCAACAGCGAGAGCTTGTTTCCATGGATGGAATGCAAACGCAGTTCAAGGCCAATGAATTGAACCTGCTCGTAGCTACCAAAGCCTTCGGTATGGGCATCGACAAACCGAATGTGCGCTTTACGGTGCACTACTGTTACCCAGGCTCCATCGAAAGCTTCGTGCAGGAGGCTGGGCGGGCTGGGCGCGACCGGGCTACGGCAGTCAACTATGTACTTTACTACAAAGAGGACGTCGAGATTCAGCAAAACTTCCTAGCCAATGCTTTTAAGGGCAGTCATAAGGAGGGGTGCATCATGCATGAGCTACTAACGCTCATCACCTTTCCCACTTCCGAGCAGTGCGAAGAGCTAAATCATGAGTTAGAGATTGCCTTTCCCGAAATTCCTGTAACAGCCTCGCTTTACGCGCTCCCAGGTCAATCTACCCCACGTTACCTGTACCTCAACCAAGCGCACAGCTGTAGCTATGGTCGCATTGATTTAGCTAATCCACAGGCAATAAAGGGGGATACTGACAAAAAGCACCCTGACATCTCCTTTACGCAGGCGCAGCAGGTAGTTAATTGGACTATCAACTACTTATTAACTGAGCTGCCTACGCTGGCTCGCACTAGTCAGGCAACGCTAGCTAAACACTTAAGCGGACGTAGCGCCGCAGCTAATACGCCGGGCATTATTCCCCGCTTAGAAGAAGTAGGTTTTGGCACGAGCCCTGAACCGCTGACCATTGGCTTTGCAAATGGAATGCTACGTGAAATCAGCGAAACTGCGCATACTTTCTCGCTTGATTTACCCATCCCGTTACTTCGCAAGGCGTCAGCTTATGCAAATACACCCGAAAAATTCTTAAGCAACCTTCAAAAGGCTTACAAGAAATCGACTAATCAGACGCTGCGCTTACCAGCAGCATTGCGCGACCTTATCAAGGAGCTGGTTCCTAGGATTCGTCAGGAAGAAGATACCGCTAAGGCAGTCCATCGCCTGTGCTTGCTAGGTGTCATTCGTGACTACACTATCGATTACGGCGCCCGCGCTATGACGCTCTACTTTGCCCCTAGGCAAAGTGAAGATGAAGTACTAAGTGCCTATCGCACCTACCTTCTGCGCTATACGACTCCTCCTAGGGTGGACGAACGTGTAGTAGCCGTACGAGAAGCAGCGGCTGGCCATCATATTCTACCCGCCTGCCTCGATAACCTGCTGAACTTCACTTATACAGAAACTGCTGCTAAGCGCCAAGAGTCTATCAAGGCAATGGGCAACGCGTGTGAGATGGGTCTGAATGGGGAGAACCTAAGCGAATACTTTGACCTCTACTTCAATTCCAAATATGCCCGGGAGGAATACCTTCCTAAACACACACAGAAGGGCCGCTATTTTGACCAGGCAATCCTCTGGCGCTACCTTAATTACATTGGTAACCCTCCGGATAACTTAGGCAAGGAGAAGGATAATGCAAAGCACTTGCGTGGGGCCTGCAGCCGACTCCTCCAAGACCGTATCTACAGCGCGAATGGCGCCATTCTACTACTAAGCGGATTTACAACGCTCTTCCTTGAGTTAAGCAAGCCTAAAGACAAGCAAGCTGAACGGCTTTTGCACGAAGGCCGCACTAATCTTCTAGCGGGCTTTAACGCATTTCAAGCGCAAGATGCCTTAGAGCTACCGACACTTCTGGCGTTTGTTCAGCAGTTTGCCGCGGCTGCCGGCAGATATGATAACCGAGTAGCTGCCTTTATCAATACCCATATTACGTCCCAGTTAGAGCTTGAGATGCTCACTAGCTGGCTCCAAGCATTCAATCACAACTTTGACGACCGGCCAGCGCTGGCGGTCGTAGCTTAAGACTCTCTTCTATGCTCTCCGCGCAGCCTTCCCTCGAAATTCTGAAGCAGGAATTATCCCGTCTCTCCACGTATACCAAAGAAATAGGCAAAGCCCAGGAAGTTGCTACTCAAGCTCAAGCAGCAGCGACTGCTGTCATCAAAGCTGCTGAGAACATCGGTCTAAAAAGCAGCCAGCTACTTGGCGACTTAAAGACGGAGCATCTGCGTGCTGTTTCTGAGCAGACTGTTATCCTAGAGAAAGCATCTCATCAGCAGGCTGCGGACGCACAAGACATCATTAGACAGGAGATAAGCGGCCTGCGCCAAGGCGCAGAGACTGCCGCAAAAGTGCTGCAGCAGGTACTGGAAGAACAACCACATATTCTGGCTACTATCACAGCACAATATAAGCAGGAAGGAAGCTCGCAAACGGACTTACTACGCCAACGAATTGGGGAATCCACAGCTTTCTTAACTGAGCAAGTAGCCTCTCAAATTGGGAAGCTCAATCAGGTAAAAAAGGACTTCGACGTAGCGGTGCGTAAGCAGATAGATGTGCTCACCTCCATTACAGACCGGCTTCAAGTCATCTCTGGGAGCCTAACTGCTTTTCGGGATGCGATGAATGCGGCCAGGTTTACGGATCACTTAGAAGAGTTAGATAGCAAGCAAGAAAAACTAGTAGTTCTCACTGCGCAGAATCATACAAGTCTCCTAAACCGGCTCGAAGTGCTTGAGAGTATCCAGCAGCACGGCGCAGAGATGAACACAACCTTGGCTGCGCTCAAGAGCCAAAACCTAATACTACAGGCTGTCATAGCAGTGGGTACTGTTGTGCTGCTTGCTCTTCACTTTATAAAATAAGCACCTCATCAAATCATGGGGAAAGAGATCAGCTTATTATCGGGCTGAAGTGTTCTAGGCTAGGCGCACAGAAGCAAAAGATATATTTTTCGAAACCTATTTTCAAAACACGTCTCAACTCTGTACAGCTTAGCTAGGCCACCTCAACCTACTATCTACAGCAAGGATTGCAACTTCATTAACTTGTAGACTGGCAGCAACTTCTCCCAGTCCTGCATCACCGTCGCTGGCAACGTAGTGAGCGAGACGCGTGGGTCATTTGGCGCATACTGATGCCGAATAATGAAGTACTGTCCGCCCACCTCATCAGGCCGCACATAGGCTGCTAGTTCCTGTGCGTTTGCGAAGTCTATCACCTTCCGTGGGGTACCACCCCCCACCTGAATCCTGAACTCACTTCCTAGCTGCGTTAACACCTCAAAAAATTGCTCTCGGTAATCGGACCGCCGCATCTTCCGGTGAAAATCTTGCCGGTCCACTACTTGTTTGTCGCGGCCAATGCGGCACCAGGTTTCAACAGAGTGTTCGAATAAAATCACTTGTAACCGGATAAACTCCTTCGGTGTAGCTGCCTCATTAATCGCTTTTAGCTCGGACTTGCTACGTCCAAAGTTTAGCCAGATAGCCTTCAAATCGGGCTCCACTCCTACCCCGTGCACTGCGGCAGACACTTGGTTTTCTACGCGGTAGTGTGGGTGCAGGTCCCACTTTTTTTGCTGCACTGATTTGGCCAGTTGGTCGTGTAATTTATAGAGGCGGTTGCGTACCACATTGCGCTCGCGGTTAGCTACCTCGTCTTGTGCTCGCCACCGGTCACTGGCAAATGCCCGAAAATGTTCCGTGGTAAAAAACTGTCCTGCTAAAGAAAGCGTGGACTTTTCCTGAGCAGCCACTTGCTTTAGTTCTGCTACAAGCTTCCGCACCGCCGGCTCCACGGCCCGACGCTCGGCAAATACCTTACTATATTCCTCTACAAAGGTCGGGGTAAGCGCGAGGCCCTGTTCGTAGAGGGGAACCCACCACATAGCTAGCAGTTTTTTTACCTCATTCTCTTGTCTAATCACGGCCGTCAACTCCACATTATTCTTAAGTCCACCAGCCGTGACATTAGCTGAGCCGATGAAGGCCACGTAGTGCTCAGCTTGCCGCACTACATACACCTTAGGATGATACGTCGCCTCGCCCCCGTATAATCGTGCCGTCCTAGGAGCTTGCCACGTTAGCAAGCGCGTGAGGGCAGCCGGCGGGGTAGGCAAATCCACCCCAACTAGTAGCCTTACTGTGGCCGTGGGTGGGGTGTGCTGCTGCAAAAAATCTAGGCCCTGCTCATTGATCAAGGCTACGGCTATCCATACCTCTTCGGCGGCGGTTAGGGCAGCAGCTAACTCCTCTGCTAGTGTGGTTGTGAAAGCAGACATTTTGAGGTGCGCAGGTAAATCCAGACAGTTTAGGAGCCTAATTGCGCTCTTAAAGATGCATGTTTCAGAACTAGTAACCGCTAATTATTAGCTTGCCGGATGGGAAAGCACATACTATCCTATTTCCAAATACTTGTTCTACTCCTCCATATCTGACCTCCCAGCGCACTCCCCCACTTTATGGCTCAACGAAACCTAACGTATTCCATACGCGGCATTTTCACAGATTGCCTCCACGACCATCACGCTAGCCAGTATCTGATTGCCGCCTACCAGCGCGGTTACAAGTGGAATTCGGGTGACGGGAGCGATACCAAGGGCCAAGTAGACAAGCTGCTTGCCGATTTATGGCGAGCCTATGAAGTTCTACGTCGAGGGGGAGCAACAGCAGACTACTATCTGCAATTTTTAACTCTCAAGCCCATTAAACTACCAACAGGGCAAACGGTATTGGAGGTTATAGATGGGCAGCAGCGGCTAACCACATTAAGTTTATTTTTTGCCGTTCTACGCTATAGCTTAGGTGTTGAGGGGGGAGCAGAGTTCGCCTTCATTGAGCACCTAGCCAGCCCAGCAGGCTCCACAATAGGCAAATTAGAGTATGCAGTTCGAGACCGGTTTTTAGAGGAGTTTGTCTACCAAGGCAACGTTCATAAGCTAGTAACTGCTACTTCGTGGGAAGCTTTTCTCGAGACGGCTACCACAGCTATTGACTACAACCAGCAGGATATTTACTACCTGTATAAAGCTGCTCGTAAAATTCATAGCTTTTTAACCGAGGAGCAGCGGCGAGCCAAAATATCCGCGTTCGGGACTTTTGTGGCGGATTATGGTCGCCTTATTGCCAATGTTATTGAGGAGGAAGTTAATAGTGAGGACGTTTTTAGTGACCTGAACAGTAACCGTGTCCCGCTGACCGATACCGAACTGGTCAAGGGGCTCTTACTAACTCGAGCCAGCCGCACTGCCTCTTCTTCCTTTCAACAGGTGCAGGAACTACGCTCCGCCCAGGGGCGCCAGTGGGATGAAGTAGCCCGCTGGTTGCAACAGCCTGGAGTAAGAGTACTCTATGGATTGCATAAAGAGTCTGCCCTGTGGCAATTGCTGCGCCTAGTAGCGCTGCGTATGGCAGCACCGTTTCCCACAATACGGGCGATGGTTCCTCCACGTAGCGCGATAGGAACCGGCTTTCCCCTCTATGAATTCTTTGAGCACTTACTTAGCTTCGGAGCTCAGGCTCCCAAAGCGGCAGATTGCTTTGAGCAGTTGCAGCTACTGAGCGGACTACTGCATGATTGGTACGATACTCCAGCTATTCATAACCAGCTGGGAGTACTACAAGTGAGTAAGCAATACCAGAGTAAAGGAGAGGTACTTGAGCGCATCACGGCTGAAGATCAGCTGCTTGCCGGCGGCCCTCGCGCTTTCCTGCGGCAGGAAATTAGTAAGTTCTCTTGCCTAAAAGGCGACCTAGCCACGTTAGCTTACAATGCGGGGCCAAATAAGGCATTCGACTTACTTCTCCTCCTGAACGTATTTCCCGAGAAGCCCAGCAACAAGGATACCGATCAGCCTATTGACAATTATCCTTTTGACTTTGCTCGCTTTAACGGGGAAAGCTGGAGCTTGGAGCACATCTATCCGCAGCACCCTGCTTTGGAGGGGGAGCAGGTACCTGTTGAAGTACGGATTTCGCTTCGTGCCATAGCCGATGCTGATGACACCCCACCACAAATCCAGAAAGATGCTTTATCGCCGGAGGAGGCTGAAGAACTGCGACAATACCTACACGCGGATAATCAGCTATTGCACAGCCTAGGTAATCTCGCCCTGCTGACGTCGGGCGATAACAGCAGCGTCAGTAACGCTCCCTTTCACGAAAAGCGCCAGCGGCTCATGCAGCGGGTGCGCCGAGGCAGTTTTATCGCCCCGCATACATTTAGTGTTTTTAGCAAACTAATACTACCAAAATCCCAATCTCAATTCGACTGGACTAAGGCGGATATCCGCGAGCACGCCACCTATCTGGAGGAGCAGCGCGCACGATTAATCAAAGACTTCTCAATACTTTCTTCTCTACCCACCGCATGAGCACAGGCTTTACATTGCACCAGCTTTTTACTTCCACTGAAACGGAACAATTCCTGGTACCCGAAATTCAGCGCGACTACGTGTGGGGGCCTGCCCAACTTGATAAACTACTCTCTTCTCTTCGAGTAGCTTTTGCCAAAGCGCAGCAGGCACTAGACTTACAAGTAAGCGGAGCAGACGCGACACCCGCAATAGTCGATTCTTTTCTAGAGCACCACCGACGCCAGCGCTTCAGCCAGCACCTAGGGTTTATTTATGCCTATCATGATTCTTCATATCCCGGTAAAGCTTTTCTAATTGATGGTCAACAACGCCTCCTTTCACTTTACCTCTTGCTGCTAGCCCGGGCTGTACAGGAAAATGAGCAGGCTGACTTTCGGACGCAATATCTCACGTCCACTCAAAAAGTGAAGCTGGACTACCGAGTACGAGCTGCCACGCACGACTTTCTGCAACGATTCGTCACATTTGTCTTAGCATCTCCCGCCGCTACGACAACCCCCACCGCAGATGCTGTTAAGCAGCAATATTGGTATCTGAGCTCCTACGCGCAGGACCCCACCATCGCGCACATTTTAGACAATTACACCCACTTAGAAAAACAAGTGGCGCAAGGAGGACCGACTTACCATTTCCTGCATCACTTTGTAAAATTCTGGTATTTCGATACGGGCGACAGTGCACGTGGGGAAGACCTCTACCTATCACTGAATTCCACTGGTCTCCTTACTTCGACCGGCGAAAACCAGCGGGCACTGCTACTCGGGGCAGAGCAGGAGAGTAGCTGCAAACAATACTGGGGAGGTAAATTAGAGCAGTGGCAGGACTTTTTCTGGAAACACCGCGGCGGAAGTAATCCGAATGCCGATAATGGCTTTAATGAGTTCTTTCGCTGGCTTCGCATTCTAGCCCCCACGTTCGCTTATGATATAGCAGCCGCTGCTGAGCCGATAATACAGGCTCTACTAGAGGCAGAGACACCTCGCGCATTGCCGCCAGGTTTCACCCTAGCAAATGCAGACCAGATAATGCATGTGCTGCAGTTGCTTTTTCCAAAACCGGGTAGTACACCTACTGACAAGACCATACCGGCAGGTTTGCTACCTGTTACTTGGCTAGCACCAACGGGACCTCCAGAGCAGGCGAAGCTGAGCTTAAAAGAGCTTTTTCAGTTCTTACCAGTACTAGCGTACTGTCTAGAGCAAGCTAAACTACCAGAAGCTGACAGGTGGGCACAGTTGCCTCGGGTCGTCCGCTATTTTTACAACCTACAAAGACTAGAGCGAATAGCCAAGGCAGGTACGCAAGATGCTGCAAAATTTTGCAGCGAGGCCATTTTGCTAGCTAAGCAGCTAGGTGCTACCAGCACGGGGGACATTACGGAATTACTTACTATTGCCACTACTCGCCGCGTATCAGCAGCTTTATTGCCTGAAGAAGAAAAGCAGAAGCTTGAGCTCTATCGCAATGCCGGTTCTGACCGTAACGAGTTGGAATCGCTGTTAGGACAATTAGAGGACGGCCCCTATAATTCGGGAGAAGTAAAGCACTTCTTTTTCAAAGAAGCTATTCCCACAACCACGCTGTCCTATGTGCGCCGCCTGCACCGGCGCTACTTTGACTTAGCCTTACAACTACCTGCGAACAAACATCTTCTTCAATCCTTGCTCTTGCTATGGGGGGATTGTACTGTTCAGGACACTGGCAGCTATCTCTACGAACAGTACAACTACGGTGCCTGGCCGAGTATCATCCGAACTGAAGAAGGAGGCTTTCAAGCTTTTTTCTCGGATTTCCTTCAGCTAGAGGTAGATGTAGCAACCTACTACCAGCGTAATAAACAGCAGTATTACACGGGCAAATCTATCTCCACTCTACTCGCGGATACAAGCTTCGATAATCAATTGCGCTTACTTGCCCTATTCTTTGATTATTTCCAAGCACAAGACCCGTCAGTAGATAAGGTTTCCTTATGGCCTAAAGGCAATCAGATAGGCTATTTCTATCCCGACCATGCCGAAGGACGTGATAAGCCCATCACGGATGACCAAGCAGCTGTCTTTGGAGCTGAAACTCTCCGGTTCTGGAATGTTAGTGATCGCCTAACCTCTGCAACCCACAAGTGCCGAGCACTCCTGCCATGGGCATATGAGCTTTTCAACAAATACAATACCCAAGGCTTTTCTTATCAGCAGTTTGTGGAAGCACGTCTGCAAGAAGTAGGCGCGCATTTGGCTGTACAGGTTGATAGTGTGACTGTTGACACAGCCACAGCGTAAAACTGTCTACTTGCCCTCACCCACCTATGAATCCCTCCCCTCTCCGCACCTGGTGGCGCGCGCTCGACACACCCTGGCAACGCATCTTCAAGCGCACGCTCGACATCAACCACACCCCCACCGACGAGGAGCTTCAGGAAATAAGTCAACTAGAAGCCATCGACTGCAGCGGCACCACTATCATTAGCCTCGAGCCGCTCCAGCAGCTAGCTGGCTTACGCCGCCTCGATGCCCACAACACCAAAATCACCCGCGTAGAGCGCCTGAGCGCCCTGCTCCAACTCGAAGAACTCGACTTAAGTGGCACCCTTGTCAGTAATCTAGCTTCCCTGCACTTGCTCACTAAGCTCTGGTCCGTACGCTGCGTTGGTTGCCCACTCACCTCCCTTCAGGGCCTGCAACAGGCTACGGAGCTAGCGTATCTGGATATCACCAGCACGAGCATTACCTCTTTAGAACCTCTACTTCTACTCCCAAATCTGCGCAGCATTAAGGCTACTGCTAGTGCCTTAACCGACGAGGAATCGGTCAAGACCCTAGAAGAAAAAAGTGTTGTGATTCAGTACGACGCCACTCCCCTCGCCGACGCTCAAGAGGCGGCCGCTCAACAAGCGCGATATGCGCAAATGCCCGTAGCAAGTCGATTTCTGGACTTAGACTCCCAATTTGTCGAAGCAGCTAGATGCATAGTGCTCCACCAGCAAGGCAGCACTTCGTTAATTCAGCGCAAATTAAAACTCGGCTATAACCATTCTGGTCGCTTATTAGACCTACTCGAGCAGGCCGGAATAGTGGGGCCCTTTGAAGGTAGTAAAGCTCGAGCTGTGCTGATACCCGATGAATACCAATTGGAACTAGTGCTGAAGAATCCCATAGGGAGATAGTGTGGGCCGCACAACGGCAACTATAATTCCTTATTATTGCCGATGCGCCGTCGCCTGCATCAATCCGCTAGCGCGTGACAAAAGCTTCCCCTACAATATGCCCCCCCGCCACGAAGTAGTAGCCGCCATCATCCAGCACGAAAATCAATTCCTCTGCCTGCAACGCGGCCCCAGCAAATACGCCTACATCGCCCACAAATGGGAGTTCCCCGGCGGCAAAGTAGAAGCCGGCGAAACCCAGGAAGAGGCACTAATACGGGAAATTCAAGAGGAGCTAGCCCTAGGCATTCAGATAAAGAATAATCTCCTAACAGTGCACCACGCCTACCCCGACTTCGATATCACGATGCACGGGCTCCTATGCACAACCTCCCCATACACACCCACCCTGCACGAGCACGTGGCCTACGTCTGGCTCCCGCGCGAGCAGCTCCACACCCTGGACTGGGCCGCCGCCGACCTACCAATCGTCGCTCACCTACAAGAGAATGTCCCTGCTCGCTAGCCTAACTCGGGGCTTTATCGACCACACCACACCTTCTCCAGACCAGTTCCTGCCGAAGCTGGTAGTGAATGATAAGGCGCAGGGCAAAACGGTACTCGCAAACCTGTTACGTCACCTGGACGAATGCGAGGAGTTCTGGTTTACGGTAGCCTTTGCCACTAAAAGCGGGGTGGTGACCCTGCTAAACGCGTTACAAGCGCTGGAAAATCGTGGTATCCAAGGGCGGGTGCTGGTCTCGCAGTACTTGGACTTCACCCAACCGGAAGCGTTACGCACCTTACTACGACTCTCCAACGTCACCTTAAAAATTGCCACCACCGGTAACTTCCACGCCAAGGGGTATCTATTCAATAAGGGAGATGACAGTTACGACCTACTTATCGGAAGCAGCAATCTGACGGCGGGAGCGCTGAAGGTAAACAAAGAGTGGAACCTGCAGGTATCCTCGAGCGCCCAGGGCGAGTTGCTACGCAGCGTGCAGGAGGTGTTTGCGCAGGAATTTGAGCAGGCGACGCACGTGGATACCCACTTTATTACCGCCTACGAACAGCGCTACCTAGCCAATTTTCTTCGCCAAGAAGTTGTCTCTCTTCCCCCCGTCTCGCCGAATGCGATGCAGGTGGAGGCGATGGCTAACCTGCAGGCGTTACGCAAGCAGGGGCAAAGAAAGGCCCTCCTCATTTCAGCGACGGGCACGGGCAAAACCTACTTGGCCGCCTTTGACGCGCAACAAGCTGGAGCCAAAAAGCTCCTCTTCGTGGTGCACCGCACTACTATTGCCAATACGGCCCTACAAACCTTCCAGCGCGTATTTGGCCCTACCAAACGTATGGCGGTGTATGAAGGAAATGCCGAAGATCTCACCCAAGACTTCCTCTTCTGCACCGTCCAAACGCTAGCCAAAGCCCCCCACTTAGCCAGATTTGCCCCCGCCTACTTCGACTACGTCATCGTCGATGAAACCCACCGCTCCGGCGCCGAGAGCTACCAGCGCCTGCTAGCCCACTTCCAACCCACTTTCCTACTCGGCATGACGGCCACGCCGGAGCGGACGGACGGGTACGACATCTTCCAGCAGTTCGACCACAACATCGCCTACGAAATTCGTCTGCAGCGAGCGCTGGAAGAAGATATGCTCTGCCCCTTCCACTACTTCGGCGTAACCGACGTGACCATCGGCGGCGAGGTAATGCCCGAACAAGCCGTGTTTGCCCAGCTCGTGGCCGAAGAGCGCATCGCCCATATTCTGGAAAAAGCGACTTTTTATGGCTGCGACACCGGCCGCGTGCGGGGCCTAGTGTTTTGCCGCACCCTGGCAGAGAGTGCGGCCTTGGCGGATGCCTTCAACAGGCAAGGCTTCCGCACCCTAGCCTTGGATGGCAGTAGCAGTGAAGCTACCCGCGCCGCCGCTATCGCCCGGCTGGAAAGCGACGACCCCGCCATCCAACTCGACTACCTGTTCACGGTCGACATCTTCAACGAGGGCATTGATATTCCTCGGCTCAACCAAGTCATTCTGCTGCGCCCCACGCAATCAGCCATTGTGTTTGTGCAGCAGCTAGGGCGCGGGCTACGCAAGGCCCCGGGAAAAGAATACCTCACGGTACTCGACTTCATCGGCAACTACGCTACCAACTACCTAATTCCTATTGCCCTATTCGGCGACACGACCTATAACAAGGATACGCTGCGCAAGCTCCTGGCTGCCGGCAGCAGCTTGTTACCCGGCGCTTCCACCATCAACTTCGACCGCATCGCCCAGGACCGTATCTACGCCTCCATCGATGCGGCCCGACTTAATCAGAAGCGGGATTTAATAGAAGCTTACCGCCTACTAAAATTCACCATCGGCCGGCCACCCCTGATGGTGGATTTCTTACTACATCAAGCCCGGGACCCTTTTCTGTACGTGACGGCCTGGGGGTCCTTTTTCAACTTTGCCGCTCAGCAAGAATCCGACCTACAGGGCCAGCTAACTACTGAAGAAACCTCCATCCTAGCCCTTATCTCCACGCACCTGGCCAACGCCAAGCGCATCGAGGAAGTAGCTATCCTGGCCCTCTTGCTGCAGCAGGATGCGGTGTCTTTCCCGCAGCTAACCGCCCACCTGCTCACTACCTACGGCTTACCCACCGTTGCCAACCCGCGCTCCTGCCTGCGCAACTTAAATTTTGAGTTCGTACGCACGCCCAAACCCCTCGCTGCTTATGATGGGGAAGTATTCCGCCTTACCCCGGAGATGGATGCTATGGCCACCAAGCCCATATTCCGCCAATTCTTACTCGACGCGCTCGCCTTTGCCCAGATTCGCTACCGCACCTATCCTCAGAGCCAATTCGTGGGCGGCTTCTTCCTGTACCAAAAGTATGCTCGGCGCGATGTGTGTCGCATCTTGAATTGGGACCTAGATGAAAGCGCCACCGTGTACGGCTACAAGGTGAAGGATGAGAGCTGCCCCTTATTTGTAAACTATCACAAAGCCGAGGACATTGCCCAGAGCACGAACTACGAGGATGGGTTTCTAAATCCCCACGAGTTCAACTGGATGACTAAGTCTAACCGCAAGCTGACCAGTCCCGAAATAGTGGCTATGCAGCAGCAGGGCCTTCGGCTACCCCTCTTCATTAAAAAAAGCAACGGCGAGGGTACCGACTTCTATTACATGGGTGAGGTAGCACCTACCTCCTTTACCCAAACCACTATCCTGGCGGACGATGGCACTGAAAAGCCCATCGTGCAGGTGCATTTTGCGTTGACGCATCCCGTCGAGGATAACCTTTATCACTATTTGACAACGGAGGTCAGTGTATAAGCTTTTTCATGAGCGTAAGAACACGCATCTATAAGTGGCCTGCGTAAGCTGCATCTGAATTAAGTCATACTAGATGGCTGATTCGTTCGGCTACCCACTAAACAGCTATCTCTCCTTCACTCAACGCGCCTGTCGTGACTTGCGCCGCCTCACAACTTGCCCCTTGGCTACGTGCAGACTAGAGGGGTGAGGCAAGCAGCTTGTGTTCCTTGAAAACCTTGGATCCGAACGATAAGCGATCGACAAGGCTAAGCTGCACAATATTTTGCGCAAGCTAGGGTCCAGCTACTACGCGCTACACACGAAAATAAACCGCAGTGAGAACCAGTTAAAAATACCCAATTATAGGTATTTTTAACTTAATCGAGAAGCACAATATTTGACAAACTAATCGCTTCGCAATTGCTGGCCTCAGGGCTACGCAACCACTGCAAGCTTGCTTGTGCGGCATAAAACAAGTATTAAAGCCCTGCTTATAGCGCTTTGTTCGACTCTTGCCTTACCCTCCTTAGTTATGAAAATACGGCTACTTAAAATGGGGCGTCTACTAGGAATTAGTCTGTTGTTACTAGCGGCAAGTGAGGTCAAAGCCCAGATAAAGCGCGAGACCCTCGACAAATACGACTCGCTCGACCGCATGCTGAGCCGACCCCTCGTGAACCAGATAGTTACCGATGAGGCCTATAAGGCTATGCTCTATAAAAAGCAGGTATCATTAACTGGCCTGGCTGTTTCGACGGGCAAAACGCTCGGTATCAGCTTAACTACTGATGACAAAAGCGTAGCCGCCAACGTAGGCATTGTCAATATTCGGCCATTAGGTTTTCTGCGTTTTGGTAGCCCGACCTCCTCCTATAAAAACTTCAATGTAACACCAATTCTTACCTTTCGCTCAACTTCTGAAAAAGGCTTCGTGTCTGTATTTTCCGATAACCGGCTCCAGACAATTAATAGTTTTGGTGGGTCACTGCTATTCTTTGGAAGTGGCTATTCGAGTTTCAATGAACGCACGAAGAAAAACCTGCAATGGAAGCTAAATAAACTGCGGGCTGAAGACCGGCAGAAGTGGTCGGACAGCAAGACACCCTATAACGAGACGAAGTGGCAAACTGAAAAATATCGTCAGTTGGCCGATACCGTAGCACGCTTCGTACTTCGGTGGCGAGCCTTTCAGCAGTGGCTGGGACCCAACTACGGCAGCTCCAGCCGAGCATATCGCTACTATGAGGAAAATGGCAATCTGACGCCTGAAGAACTAAATGACAGCGACGGTGAGCATCTCGCTAGTCTCTACTTTATGGCCGAGCACGATGCGCTGCCGATACTGGACGATAACTGGGATGAGCTTAACCGACCTCAGGAAAGTAAAATCATTCATGAATTTGCCCCCAGCCGATCCGGTACAGTCGCCACCATACCATTTGACCAACAGGTAAGGCAATTAGCCGACAGCCTTCGCCAAAATCGTTATTTTATTCAAAAAGTTGGTGAGTTACGCTTAGACACGAATGAAAAAACACTAGAAAAGGGCCTAAAGTTGTACGATTCGCTACAGCAAAATGTACCCTGGGCGCGTAAGATTCGATTCTGGGGTACGGTGACGACTTCGTATAATTCGGTGAAGCAGCCCCTATTTGACGCTGGGGCAAAGTCCAAAACCTATGCTACCGAATACATCGACCGCTACTGGCAGGTGCAAGCAGCGAGCAACGTCTTAGTGGAAGGTGAGCGGCTCGACCTCTTTCTTTCAGGGGGTGGGGGCGTCAACAACGCGCTGGTATTTAAGAGCAGTAACTTAGTAACCTATCAAACTACTGCGCAACGGATAGTTGGCACTGATACCGTCACAACTGTTAGTCAGAAGCAGCTTTATCCCACGCGGCCAGAGTTTAGGCGGCTGTGGCAGGCGCAGGCGCAGCTAACACTGACTTACCGCAAGAACGTTGGTTTGACAGCCAGTTACGAGGGGCAGTTTAATGCCAACATCCATGGCCTGCATACGCTAACGATGGGGGTATTTGTACCCGTGAAAGTGGGCAGCACGACTCTGCTGGTGTTGCCACTAGCTCGCGCCCGAACACTCGACCTCCCCTACCGCTGGAGCTACGGCGTTAGCGTTACGGCGTCGATACCAGGCTTCTCCAACAATAGATAGCTGTTCGGCACAAGTGATTTAATGCCCATAACTGTATGAGAACCTTTTTGCACAGCGGCCTAGGAGCCTTTTTGCTAGTAATGGCAGGAACGCAGGCCAATTGGGCGCAATCGCCGGACTCGTTGCGTTTGCAGGCGTTTTACCAGGGGGATACCGGTAACTGCGCATCAGTAGCGTTGATAAAGGCAGCCATCAGCCAGTATGGGCTAGGTAAAGCATTTGACACCCTTCGTACTGGCCCTTCACTCACTGTCAAATTGCGCAGTGGGCAAACGCTTACGCTAACAGATACCGAACGTAGGCAAGCTGGTAAGGCAGCTTTATTTGTGCGTAACGATAAGTCAAAGCCAAAGCCTGAAGGCAGCGACTTACCAATGGAGGAAGCTACTCCCATTATTCAATACGCCAATCTATGCTACGCTGTGATGGCGAAGTTTATTGAAGTTTACGGCGAATACGGTTGCCTAAACCGTGACAATACAACGGATGAACCTACTCGTACAGCCAACTTTAGCGCCGCTTTGGCAACGCTTGCCAATGGGGTTTGCTCCGATAATGTATACCGGCATCTGGGCTTAGCAGTAGAGAACCCAATGCACATAGAATTTTACCCTTCGCTAGACTTCACCACTAAGCCCGGCGTGTTAGTTTACAGCAAAAAACATGCTGTGGTATTATGGGGGAAATACTTTGACTATCATGGTGATTGGGTAGCGCGCTCAAAACATGGACACTGCGAAACCACTGGGTTCAAAGCCAAATATTACCTTGTATTGAAGTAATAGCCCCATGCGCCTTATTTCCGCTGGCTTACTTCTCTTTCGGCAACGCTCCTACTGCTGTTCCCACTTAGCTGCAGCCAATCACCAAGCATCTTGAGCAGAGTATAGTCGCTTCAACCGCCTCCCCACCCGTAGCAATAGAGCAACACCACTACTTCTGAGACTAGCTATTCAACAAAGGAGGTTTACATTACCCTAAGTGTTGAATCCGGTGAGACAATACGCGTCAGAGCTTTCGCTATTCAGCACCCACTCGAGCTGATGAAAGCGGAGTCCGTGTAACGAACGCGTAGCTAGGCGGTATGCACCATGTCCCTTACTGGCCTCGTCTCGCGCCCTGTTGATGCACAACCTATTACTCATTCTACTCACTAGCCTTACCCTACTGCCAGCGCAGGCACAACCCCCACACGCGCTGCTCCGCTGGCAAAGCACAGCCATCGACAGTATCGTGCGGCAAGAGATGCGGCAGCAACACATCGTTGGCCTCTCCCTCGGCCTCATTGTCCAAGGCCGAGTGATGCTCACCAAAGGGTATGGCCTGGCTAATGTCGAGCAGGGTGTGCCAGCCTCGCCACAGTCAGTTTATAAACTAGGTTCAGTCAGTAAACAGATGGTGGCCACGGCCATCATGCTTCTGGTGCAGGAGCAAAAGCTACGCTTAACCGATACGCTGCCCCGATTTTTTCCTGGCGCACCTCTTGCCTGGCACCACATCACCGTTCGCCAACTACTCAACCACACCTCGGGCTTGCCGCGGGACTCGCCCGCCTTGGATAACATGAAGCCCCAGCCGGACTCGGTGCTCATCCGGGCCGCCTACCGCAGTCCCCTCTTGTTTGCCCCCGGAACAGGCTGGCGCTACTGCAACTTAGGCTACTTTATGCTAGCCGACATTATTCGTCAGCGCACAGGGCAATCCTTTGCCAGCTTTATGCAGGAGCAGGTGTTTAAGAAGTATAATTTGTCTCACACCCGCACTACGAGCTTTTCGGCCCTGATACCGCACCGCGTGGCCGGGTACGCGTACAAGCCAAGCGAGGGAGTTGTGCACGCGACCGATTACCTAGCGCTCCGTCCCAGTGGGGCTTTCCTTTCGAGTGTGGAGGATATGCTCCGGTGGGAGTTGCTCATCCAACAGCAGCAGCTGCTGAGTAAACGCAATTGGGAGCAGATGTGGCGGGATACTGTTCGCACCGATACTAGCGCTCACCCCCCTCATGACTATTACGGCTATGGCTGGGATGTGGGAAAGTACAGGCAGCAGCTCGTTGTACACCACGATGGCACACTGCCCGGCTTCACAAGCAGTTATTTTCGCTTTCCCGACACGAATACGGCTATTGTAGTACTCACTAACGCGGATAAAGCCTACCCCAGAACCGTGGCGTTACGCATTGCCGAACTGCTATTTCGAGCGTCCCCAAATGCTAAGTAATAGCGGTGGTTTCTCAATTTTAAGCGCCCGTTCGGGGCCCGCCAGTCGTTGCAAAGACGGCTATCACCTAGTGATTACAGATTCCTCCTTACCCTATTTCCCACTCTTATCCTCTCCTGGCACTTTCACCAGCGTAAAGCGCACGGCATGCCTCCCGAGATAGCCGGCAGCCTCCAAATTGCTGGGTGTGGCAGTGGGTGTGAGCGTCGCCGTAAGCGTGTCGGGTCGCGGCGTTGGCCGGCGCCAGACCACGCGTAGCTGCCGACCCTCGTAAGTATAGTTGCCAAATAAGCGCCGCTTGGTATCGTTGAACTCAAACACGCAGTCGTGGTCAATGTCCAGGTACACCGTCGTCAGCACGCTGTCCTGGCACGAACGAGCCGTCAGAAGTTTTCCCCCGAACTGCACATTACGCACAGCATATTTGCCCGTGAGCTGCGGGTAGGTATCCGGGAACTCGTGGCTACTCAGCAGCAGCAGGGGCACATACACCACCGATAAGCGGAGCAGTAGACGCACTACAGGCCGGCGGATGGCGAGGCGAGGTAGGTGCGGGGGTGTGCGCAGGAAAACTGTAACCAGCCGCTCATAATCCAGTCCCAACAGATAGAGCAAGCCCGTAAAGTGAATCATAGCCTGCCAGAATACCCCCGCCGGCAACTGGTAGAAGTAATCGATGAGCAGGATATTGACCATTACCGGTAGTAGGGTCAACACCCCGAGCAGCCGCGTGCGATGAAACAGCAGCAGTAACGCTCCTCCGATTTGCAGCGCCCCAATCACGCACCGGTAGGGATAGGAGTGGCCGAAGTAGGCCCAGGTCAGGTCTTCACCGGAGAAGCTGCTAAAAGGCAAATCCAGCATGCCCAGCGGCACAAAGAACTGGAGCTTAAAAAGCTTTTGCCACCCAATTAAAGACAAGTCGAAGGCCACGGCGTAGCGCAGTAGTCCCTGCCAGAAAGCTAGGGTAGACCCATTATCGGTCCGACCTGTTAGCTGCCGCCCCCAATACAAGCCATAGCTGATGGCCGCCACCAGTACGAGCACAACTCCGGTAAGCAGACCGGCATACGGGGCCCAGGGACCGATAACCCACCGGCCGACGCGCAGTAGCACGGCGCCGGTGACTAAGCCAGCCAGGGAGCAGAGAAAGAGTTTAGTGCCCTTACTGGGGCGGGGCGGGTGAGTCGGGGAAGCCATACGGAAAAGAGAAAGGTGAGCGAAAGCCCAAACCTCCTCTGGCCTCGCCCCTACCGCGTTCGGCCTTATCCAACCGAACCCATTGGTGGTAGCCAAGCTCCGCTGGGCGGCGCTGGTAACGGCGCCTTACCAGCCCGCACTTCTTGCACAAACTGACTAGGTGTCAATCCTGTCACCTTCTTGAAGGTGGTGTTAAACGTGGTCTTGGAGCTAAAGCCCGCCTCGAAGGCGATGCCTACCATGCTCAAGTGCTGGTGCTGGGTGGAGGCGAGCAGCCGATGGGCTTCAGCCACCCGATAGGCATTGATAAACTGAAAAAAATTAACCCCGAACCCCTCATTAAGTACATACGAAAGCTCGTGGGTCGAGAGCCCCGCCCGCTGCGCCAGAGCCGGCAGGCTCAGGTCGGCTTCCAGGTATACCTTCTCGGCTTCCAGCATTTGACGTAACCGCTGCTGCCAGTAAGCTACTTGGCTCGGCGACAGGCGTGACTGCTTGGGACTAGGGGAAGGGGCCAGGTCGGGCGAGTCTTGGTCCTGGGCTTGCTCTTCTTGCCACAACTCCTGAATCTCGGCTCGTACTGGAGCTGAATAAGCAAATACCTCGGGCTGGCGCAAGGCATAGTGGGCCAGGTAAAACACCGCGCCCAGGTAGCCAGCCGGGGTGAGCGTGAGCACCCAGCCCAGGTGAAAAAACAGCTCGTTCAGCCACAGCCCCACTAGCAGTGCCAGGCCCCACAGCACTTGTTTGAGCCACTGCAAGTCGATGGGCTCCGGCTGCGCCGTGAGGTGGAGTAAGTGGCGCTGATGCCGGCGCAGAGCCAGGTAGGCCGCTAGCCAGTAGCCGATGGCCTGCACCTTGGGCATCGCAAAAACCAGCGCGCGCCCTATCCCACTCGGCAGCCATGTAACGCCAGCCGGCCCCAAGCCCAGCAGCGCGGGTAGCAACAGCAGCAAAAACAGCAGCCAGGGCAGAAAATGGAAGCCGTCGCGCCATTCTAACGAGCGGTTGGGCGCGGTAAACTGCACCACGCTTAGGTAAAAGGCTGGCGCCATCGCCAGGCGCGTCAACTCCAGCCACCCGGGCAGGCTCGGATACTGCGCCACCACCGCCGTGCCAGGCAGCACGCGGCCCAGCAGCACGCACCCCACGCACGCCAAAAAAAGTCCCAGCCACCGATTGGCCAGCTGATTCACGCGGAGTGCATTCGTGCTCAGCAGGAAGGCGAGCAGCAGCACGCTACCGCAGGCAAGGGAGTAGAGTAGCGGCATGGAGCACGGGGAGAAGCCTCTTGCCTGCGAAGATAAAAAGGGGGAGATTTATTGCTCTCTGGCTGCCCCAACCTTCAACTCAGCCGCTTCTGACTTAAGCAGTGCGATGTGATTCGTGGAATCAAGCTCAATACGTTGCAGCACCATTGCCTTTTGAAAATCTTCCAGGTATAACCGTGAGGTCAGCGTTCGCTCTACGAGTCGTACGCTCAACAAATCACCTAGCTTCTCTAACTCCGGCTGCATCTGCTTTTGGGCTGGCCCAATTAGCAGCCAGAATGCGGGGGTAAAATCCTCCGGGCGAAGTACCCCAGCTCGGGCCTCTTGCAGCACCTTCGTTAGCAAGGCAGTAATCACCGGCTCATCCGCTGGAAACGGCTCGTAGCCCTCCCCCAAATAGCGCTTCATATCGGCTAGTAAGGGAGCCGGTGGCTGCAACACCTGCTGCTTGATGAGCGGAAGGTCATAAAAATGCCCCCCTTTTTTCAACTCCGCTGCTAAATCGAGTCGCACGCTCTCCTCCTTGCCAGCGAGCGACACGAGGTTAATCTCCCCGCTTCGCAGGTCGTACACACTGGCATATTTAGTGGCGTACTGGCCCTGCTGCCGACAAGCCTGCAGAATAGGTAGTCCGTTCTCCAGCGATGGGCGCAGGGTGGGGCTTAGCATCTTTTTGAGCGTCTCGTCTCCGTAGCCAAATCCTCTGGATTGGTGCGACAACTCATATTGTAGCTGACCATTGCTGACGTGAATAATGACCGAAGCCCCCGTTTTATCGGCAATGAGCATGGCTCCGGAGGCAAAGCCAGGCTCGGCGTAGCGGTGATAAAAGGCGATGGCTTCCGGCACCGTTTTACAGGATTCGAGCATGCGCTCGGCCGGGTTTCCCTGGGGCGTTTTCAAATTTGGGGCAGGTACGTAGCTTCTGTTAGCGCCCGCTACCCAGTCAAACGCCAGTCCGTATTGATTCACACCACCCTGTGCCCAGTCATCATTAAATCCCAGGTACGCACAGCCATAATAGGTTTTCGTGGCCGGCTGAAACCAGATGCGCGTCGCCGGATTAGAATAATCCTCGTTGTTAAAAAACAGCGTCCGCTTGGCGTCTGACAAGACAAAGATGGTGCAGGAAAAAGCCGCTTGCACCGGACAAAGCAGCGCAAATACAAGTAACCAAATACGCCTGAAACGGTCCACTATTTTCATAACACTGTAGATTAAATGGGGTAAGCCGGCCGATGATTCTCCCGGAGCAGGCGTTGCAGCTGTCGCACGCTGCGAAAGCCGCACTGCGCAGCGATGGCTTCCTGCGTCAGAGCGGGATTTCGGCGCAGGGTGCTGGCCAACTCCCGGCGTAAAGCGGCCGTGTAGGCGTGAATGCTGATGCCGGTGGCTCTGCGAAAGGTGCGCGTCAGCGTGCGCGGACTCATGTTCACCCGTTCAGCTAGGGCTTCGAGCGTGGCTCCGGCTGCTAGGTTGTTCGTCAGCCAGTCTTGCACTTCATGCACGCCCGAATGCAAATGATTGCGATAATCCAGGTACACACTCTGCTGGCTATGCCCGGCCCCACGCCGGGTATACACTACTAGCTCGCGGGCCACTTTGGTCGCAAACAGGGGTCCGTGCCACTCTTCCAGTAGGTACAGTGCTAAGTCGATGCCCGCCGTCACCCCCGCACTGGTATAGACGCCCCCATCCTGCACAAACAGGGTGTCGGCCTGCGCGAGCACTCGTGGGAAGCGGGCCTGCAACTCGGCAAGCCGCCGCCAGTGCGTCGTGCATTTGCGGCCATCCAAGAGTCCTGCTTCTGCCAATACAAACGCTCCCGTACAAATCGAGCATAGCCGCACGCCCTTAGCCGACAGCGCCCGCAGCCACGCGAAAAAGGCCGCGCCTTCCCGCCGAAACGCGGCCGACTGCAAATAGCTCATCTCCAGGCCCGGCACAAATACCACGTCGTTAGAGGCCACAATCACATCCGTAAACGCCATGAGGGGTCCTAGACTCAACCCCGCCGAGCTGCACACGGCCCCCTGATACGAACAGTACGTCAAGCGATACGGCTTACCGTACGTGGCCGCCTCGTAAAACACCTGCACCGGGCCCGTCAGGTCCAGCACGTGCACGCTCGGCGGCACGGCAAACACCAGTTGAGGTAGGGAGGTAGAAGCAGTTTCCATCGCGAAGTCAAAAGTACCTGCCAGCTCCAACCATCTTCAGCCATTCGCCGGACATTCCCAGCCATTCTCAATTAGACTGCCAGAATCATTACCTACCTAAAAAAAAGGTGTTCATTTGGATAGGATGGAACACCCCAGCCAGGGTAGGGACAGTGCTTTGTCTTATCGGGCTCGCTTCGCTACTGGAGTCAGCCCCTTTCTCTTTTCTAAGGTAGGCAATGGACAAATTTCTCCGCTTTGTACTGTATTGGTCACTGCTGGCAGCTGCTCCAGGGTTGGTCGTTGCACAAGGGACCATACCCCCGGTGGGCGATGGCTTGCTAGGCACCTATTACCAGGGCCGCAATTTTGAACAGTTCCGGCACCGCCGAGTCGATGCCACTATCGACTTTCACCGCCGCCACCAGTCCCCGGCGGAAGGGGTACCAGCCGAAGACTTTTCGGCCCGCTGGACGGGCTGGTTGCGGGTCCCTACGAGTGGGCACTACGTGCTGTACCTTGACGTGGACGATGGCGCCCGGCTCTGGCTCGACGGTCGCCTCCTGCTCAATGAGTGGCGCGGCCAATCTATCAGCTCATACTCCGTAGACCTCGACCTGCAAGCGGGCCGCACCTATGCGCTACGTCTGGATTACTGCCAGTATGGGGCCGATTCCTATGCGCAGCTCGCCTGGGTGCGGCCCGAACAGTTGGCGCAATTTCAGCGGGCGGCTTCCTGGCGCACGCTGTGGGGCCTAACCGCTGACCGACCTATCCGTGCGGTCATTCCAACTCGCTATCTCTTCAGCTACGACCCGGCCCGACAAATCGTATCTGTTCGTCCCGCACCTCAGCCGCGGCGCTCGCAGTCGCCTACCCCTACAGCAAACCATCCCCTCACCCACCATCGACTACCGGCTCCAGCACGACAGCTAAAAGCCCCTCCTCTTCGGCCAGGACAGCAGGCGGGTACCCAGTTGGCTGCGCAACTACTACATGGCCAGGCATTGGTCTGCCCCAACTTGTACTTCGCGCAGGGCCAAGACGCTTTGCTACCCGCCGCGCAGGCTAGCCTGGATACATTGGTAACCCTCTTACGCCAGCAGCCGGGGCTACGGCTGCAAGTGCAAGGGCACACGGACAACCAGGGCGATTCAATTCTTAATCGCCAACTCTCATAGCAGCGCGCCGATGCAGTCTGCCGCTACCTCGTAGCGGGTGGGGTCGACAACGGCCGCCTGTAAGCCAAAGGGTATGGTGGCTCCCGCCCCGTCGCCGATAACCAAGTGGTAGCGCTTCGGGCCCGCAACCGGCGGGTAGTTCTGCAGCCGCTACCTTAACCGGACCCCTTCCTGCATAAAACAGGTTAAGCAGTAGCTACCAAGCCTTCGATTACCTACTTAGTCGGCTTAGTAGCAGCGCCAGCACCGAACCAGGTAGTGATGATTGGTCAGACACCGTCCGACTAATTGGTACTGTCGGCAGGGATACGCTGCACGTGCCGCGCTACTGTTCCGATGGCTGCTGCGGCCCTACCGCGTCGTAAATCACGACTTTTTCCCAGTAGCGTGCATACTCCTGCCGAAAGCTATCATGAATTGGATGCTGCTGATAGTCCTGCTCCGCGGCGGCGCTCTCAAAAAAGCACAGCCAGGAGTAAGTATAGGTACGGTCAATAACGGCACGGTCGGTCTCGGCCGGCGTGCCGATGTGGGATAGCTTGATAGCCGGAATGGCTTGGAGTTGCCGCAGCCCCTCCAGCAGCTTGGCGCGGTCGTCGTCGCTAGCCGCGGCGGGCAGGTAGAATAAGACGTGGTGCACGAAGACGGTGGACGGGGTCATAAGACGAGTTGAATTAGGGCGCAGGCCGAGTGGCTATGAATTAGAGCAAAGTACGGTGGCCTAGTCTACACCTTTCACTCTTCCTACGCCATAGCAGCCCTTTACCTAGCGCCGTGCACCTTACGCACCCAATAGCAATTGACTTGTTGGCCTTCTTCAAACTTGAGCACTTTGACTTAATAAAGCTGGGCCCGGCCAAGGAGTGGATTTTACGCCATTTCCCAGCAACTAGCAAAAGGGTGCAACCTATCCGCCATTCTCCCAGCTCTCTCGAGGGTAGTTCACTGAGCAATTACCTATGCTTCTCGCGTTAGTTTTCCGGCGGATGATGCGGCCCCTTCTGCAGCTATTCACGTATTCTGTAGGCGCAACCCAGTGCCTGTTCCTTCTTGCGCTGAGTAGCTACGAGGTACAAGCCCAACGTCTGGTGCGGGGGAGTGTGCGCGACGCGACGACGCACCGCCCTCTAGCGGCCGTAACCATTCGCTTAGCGCAGGCCCAGTATAGCACCAGCTCGCATTCAGACGGGTCTTTTACATTGGCCCTACCGGCGCTCTACCAGTCCGACACGCTGCTACTCTCCTGCCTTGGCTACACCACGCAACGGCTGCCGCTAACAACCCTAGACCTCGCTGGCGGGCAGCAGGTGCTATTGCACCCACAATCGGCGGGGCTGGCGGCCGTCGCCGTGACGGCTCGCAAGTGGCAGGAGCGAGCTTTTGGCGTTACGAGCGCCAGGGCCCTGGTCCACTTTACCGACGGCACAGTACCCTCCGGCCAAGCCATAGAGATTGCCCAACTCATGCGGACTGGGTCAGGCGGCGCCGTGCTCACTTCCGCTAATCTCTACCTGGCGGCGGGCTTACCAGATAGCGTGACCTTAGTATTGCGGTTCTACCGCCTGGAAGGCGAGCGCCCTACCACCCCACTAATCGCCCAAGTCATTCGTCAGCGCGCAGCGATTCGCCCAGGCTGGCTACGGTTGGACCTGACGCCGTACGGACTCTTTTTGCCGCAGGATTTTGTACTTGGCGTCACCATTACTCCTTCGGCGGCAACGCAGGCCGCTATTCCTTACGAAATCAAGCTGGGTGGTCCCGCAAAAAGCTTCGCTCGTCCAGCCGGCGCCGCTACCTGGCGAGTACCGCCCCACCACTACCGCCTCTATATCACCGCCCGGGTACCCCCAGCTGCCTCGACCGCTAGTGACAATCAACAGCCAGTAGCCTCTCACCGGCTGTACTCGCCGACCGTTCAGGATTCGTTTTTCTTATTCGTACGCTTACCCAAGGGTTACGCTCAACACCCACGACGCCATTACCCCGTCGTCGTGCTACTTGATGCGAACGTGTACCTAGATATCGTCCACGACGAGCTGTGCCGTCAAGTAGCTGACGCCCCCTTTATCCTCGTTGGCGTCGGCTACCGCGACGCCGGACTGGCCGACTCTTTACGGCAGCGCGATGATACGTATCCGGCCGGGCTACCGGCCGATAGCCTTCCCGTATCAGGCGGTGGCCAGCGATTTCTCACCTTTCTGCAGCAGGAATTACTGCCCTATGTAGACCACACCTACCGCACGCAGCCTTCGAACCGCACATTGCTCGGACATTCATTAGGTGGCTATCTGGTCCTGTACGCGCTAGCGGAGAATTTGCAAACGGGACAAGGAGCCTTTACGCACTATGTGGCAGCGAGCCCCGTCCTGTATTACCACGACCAGTACGTGCTGCAGCTATTGGCAACACTAGTGCCGGCCGCTACTTCGCAACTAGTGCACTTATACCTAAATAACGGAGCGCGCGAGCTTACACCGCATACGGCGGAAGGAGTTGCAACTATGACGAATTTTCGCACGCTCGCCGCTACCCTGGCAAGTGGAAAGTTCACCTCGTTACAGGTGCAAACGCACGTCTACCCGGACTACGGTCACCTGGAGACAGCAGTACCAACTTTCGTGGAAAGCCTACAGCGCGTGAGCACGCTCCTAGGGAAACCTAACTAACCGTTCCCGCCGAAATAAGGGGAGCTGCTATTTCCCAAGAATTTAACAGGGCTTGTTCCGAGCGTGTACCTGCGTACTCGATATTCAGCAGTTGTAGAATCAAGGCCTGCGCTGAACGCGCGCTTCCCACCAAGGCCTTTCTCAAAACCGCTGTACGTAGCGAGCCGCCGCCACTGCATCAATAAACCGCACGGCACGATTAGCTAAGGCGGGGGCAAAACTCGCTTCTTCCCCCAACCCCGTAAAGCGCAGGGCCGCGTCCTCGCGCACCGCCCGCTGTAGGGCTGGAGCCCGTAGGTACGTCGCGTAGGCCGCTGCCAGCCAGGGCTCCGCGGCCGCCAGCCGCCCACTATCCGGCACCTTATCGCGCTTAACCTGCTGATTGAAGACCCGGTCAACGGGTAGCAGATTCCAGAGCTCATTCACCGGATATACCGCCAGGGGCAGGAGGTGGTCCAGGTCGTAATGCTGGGGCTGGGTCAGGCGTTTTAGCGTCCAGGGGCAAGTGAAGGCAACCTGCTCGTGCAGCAAAATATCGATTTGATTACGCTCCCAGCTCAGGGGCCGGCGGTTATCAGGGCGCGCGGTAAGTAGAGAGTAGATAAAGCCCCGGTCGATTTCCCTATCCTGCTTCACCTGCTCGGTAAACAAGGCCCACTCGTGTAAGCATAACGCTTCGACGTAGAGCGAGAGCCGCTGAAACGCCTCCCACAGCGAAGCCGACACCACCACGCAGAGGTCGGTAAGCTGCGTATCAGGTAAACCGGCTACCCCAGTCAACTGCCCGTACCGCCTTGGCCTATCAAAGACTGCCCACTCGCCGGGACCTGCATATTTAATGGGCATCTGCAGTGCCTTAGTCATAGCCGCGACCGTCTGCTGGTAGGCTTGCTGCAACGTCACCGGATATGTAGCCCGGCGCCGAGGCGTCCGCATCTCCGTGAGCAGAAAGAAGCCATCGGCTGGTTGGGGCGGCAGCTGCACCAACTCCTCCCAAATCAAGCGCAGTTGGGTTAAGGCGGGGCGAAAGCCCACGTCGTTACGCACGCTGTCCGCTTCCCCTCGGCTAGCCCGCCCGCCCTGGTAGATGGGGGCCTGCGCATCGGCAAAGGGCCAGTAGTAAGCCACCCACAGTTCCGCTAGGCGACTTAAAGGCACAGCTACATCCTGACCCTGGATAGCCGGATAGAGAAGCACTACATCGTTGATGGCCCGTAGCAGCGCTATTTTATAGCTGGTGGTTTTTGTATCGTGCTTGAGAATGGTAGCCAAGCGCTGCTCACCAGAAGGAAGGAACATAAAGATGGGGCTAACGAGCGGTAAAGAAACGACTGACCGGCAGGGTATATTCGTCCTCTTTCTCAACTCTTCTATATATGCAAAAGCTCTTCTTACTACTCTGCCTCACCTGTTGTCTCCCATTTTGGAACGTCACCCACGCCCAAACTCCGGACAGTACCTCTATCCAGCGCAGCAGCCCTTATCGCTACGTGAATGCCACTTCGCTCAAGCTACGAATTCAGCCTGACGCAACCGCCATGGCAAGCGCAGTTATCGCTGGCGCTAGTCGAGTGCAGCTACTTGGGGAAACCGAGGATGGCTGGAGCCAAATTCAAGTAAGCGCAGTGGTCGGCTATGTCCGCAGCGAATACCTGGTTGAGGAGCAGCAGCAGGTAAGCGCCGACGTTAACTGGGAGATTATAAATGCTGCCGGAGGCGCTACTTACAGCAGGTTGGTACCGGCAGCCTCCCCACATAGGAAGGTCGTAGCTAAGCCCGCTGCCGGACCAAAAGTATACATCTGTGGCAATGGGCGCACCGAAGTCTACCACAGCAGTAGCGACTGCGCGGCTATGCGCCGCTGTACCTATCAAACGCTGGTGATGAGCCAGCGAGAGGCACAGGCCAGTGGGCTGCGTGGCTGCATGAAGTGCTATTAAGAAATGGGGGCTTTAGCTGGTGAGGTAAGTTGCCCACGCATCCAGCTCCTATCTCTTACTCAGCCCTAGCAAGTAGTATGCCCATACCACATTGCTAAAGCTCAAAAATAGGATAAAATCCTACACGCTAATTAGCAACATCAGCGGGTAAAAAAGATGCTATTTAGTGCGTGTTTTGGGATGCGACTTTGCTATTTCCGCGTGCATTTGTTGCTAAAATAGCGTGTTTTTTACGCTACTCGCTTGCGTAGTGATAAAAGTGTGCATGTGCACTATACGAGAGAAGTATTCTAGGACTATTTCCACAAAACACCCAGAATTCTAACTAGCGCAAACCTTAGCTCGCAGCTTTCATTTTACGCGCAGCCTTACTCATTGCAGCAGCTCGCAGCCCTCAACGCCTTTCTCCACAAGCCTTGTGCTTACTGCCCCACTCAGGCGGCATATCGCAGCAGCCTAACTCGAGCAGCGTGGCATTAAAATATTTTTCCTGTGCTAAACACAAACTGAAGGAACAGCTTTACGCAGTGAGGGAGGAGAGAACTTGTTTAAACCAACGTTTAAACCGAAAGCAAAACAGCCACTCAGACTGTCATCTAAGTGGCTGTTAATCAATGAGCGAGAAACGAGGTTCGAACTCGCGACCCTCAGCTTGGGAAGCTGATGCTCTACCAACTGAGCTACTCTCGCGGGGGTTGGCTGTGGGCAAAGGTACGGTACCGCACGCAAATAGCAAGTGGCCCCGCTGCGCGGAACAACAGAGCAGCCGTAGGCGTTTAGGTAGTGCCTATGCCCCGCCGCCCAACCCGCGCCATTCTTTCGCCTTCTTCGCGCCGCATGGTGGCGGGCCTACTTATCGCAGCGGGTATTTTGCTGGTTATTGGGCAGTTGCTGCGGGTGTATGTGCTGGTGGCTAATTGGTGGGTGCTGGGCCAGGTGAGCGTGGGGCCCACGGTAGGCGTAGTACTGGGGCTGGGGGCAGGCGCGCTCACCAGCTACATCGGCTGGCGGGTGGGCCGGGCGGGCTACGAGCAGCAGCCCTAGCGGCACAATCCGCGCCTTCGCCACACCTTTGCGGGCGATATGTCTTCTCCGCTCCGCATCTCGGTGGCCAAGGCCAACCCGGCTACCGCTACCCGACTGGCCATTTTGGGCCGCCAAACCTTCCTTGAAACCTTTGCCGACGCCGCGCCGGCCGCCGATATGAACGCTTTTTTGGCTCATGTCTACGGGCCGGAGATTCAGCTAGCCGAGCTGCGCGACCCGCGCTACACCTTTTTGCTGGCCGAGATGCAGGGCGAGCTGGTGGGCTTTGCCAAGCTCTGGCGCGACTCGGACTTGGGCCTGCCCGCCAGCGAAACGACCACTGGCCGCCTGGAAATCAAGCAGCTCTACGTGGCCCAGGACTGGATAGGCACCGGCCTGGGCGCGGCCCTCATGCGCCGCTGCCTCGCGCTGGCCGACGCCGAGCACGCCGCCGCTATCGTGCTGGGCGTGTGGGAGCACAACCAGCGGGCGCGGGCGTTTTACGAGCGCTTTGGCTTCCGGGTCGTGGGGCAGCACGGGTTTCACATCGGCAGCGAGGTCTCGACCGACCTCATCCTGCGCAAGGGGCTGGCTGGGCGCTAGCCGGTATATTTGGCCGTGCAGGTTTCGGCTTTTACTCTCCTGAAGAACTTTGGCGGGCCGCTGGGCCTGGCGGCGCTGGCGGCCTGCCAGGCCCAGCCCGAAAGCGCGGGCAGCCACGCGCCGGCCGCGCACCCGCCCGTAGGGCACTTTTCGGGCACCCTCACGGCCCCCGGCCGGCCCGAGCTGCGGGCCGCCTTTGAGGTGCGCCACCCCCGCCCCGGCCACTACGATGCTGAGCTACTGGTAGAAGCGGCCCCCAGCCTGAGCTTTGTGGCCGACACCGTGGCCTTCGCGGGCGGGCGGCTACTGCTGCGGCGCCCCGGCTTGCCCGGCCAAACGCTGGCCCTAACCCAACAGGGCGACTTTTGGCGCGGCAGCCTGGCCATCGATTCCGTTTCCTACTCTACGCTGCTAGTGCGGCGCGGCCCGCCCGAGCCGGCCGTGTATCGGGTGCGGCCCGATGAGGTACCTGGCTCGGTGGGCGAGGCGCTGCTCTTTAGCCCCGCCGACGAAAGCCTGCCCGGTGCGGCCCTGGCCGTGTTTCCGACGGCCGCCACCACCCGCCCCGCCCCGGCCTGGGCCGATGCGCTGGCCCGCCAAGGCTACACGGTGCTGCTACTGCCCGCCGCCGACACGCTCACCACGCCTGCGCTCACGGCGGCGCTCGCCTACCTGCGGCGCACGCCCGGCGTCGACACGGCGCAGGTGGGCATCTGGGCAGCCGGGCGGCGAGCCGAGTTGCTGGCCACGCTGCTCACCCAGCCCGAAGCGCCCCACCCCGCCTTCGTAATTACGCAGGAGGTCCCCGCGCCCACCGCCGCTATGCGCGGCGCGTGGCGCACGCTGGCACAGCGCCAGCGCGTGCTGGGCGTATACGACGCCTCGGATGCCACCACCGCCAAGGCCACCACTGCCTTGCGCACAGCGCTGGGGCGGCCCGGGCGCGTGCTGCGCGGCCAAGGGCCGGGCCTGAGCGATGGCGTAGCTACCTGGCTGCGCGAGCGCTAGGCCGGCAACCCGCCCCGCTCTGCAGCTTCCCAAGCAACTACTACACCAGCAGCAGTCCCTTTTCGCGCAGCAGCTGCCAGGCGGGGCTTTGCAGAAACTTCTCCCACGAGCCAGCCGCCACGGGGAAGGTGGCCGCCGCTTCCTTTAGCAGCACTTTGGTGTCGTAGTCGTGGCTGAGGCGCAGCAGCAACTCGTGCAGCCAAGGGCCGATTAGCTCGGTGGTCTTGACCTCGAAGTCCTCGGCCTGCTCGTAGCAGGTAAGGACGGCGCGGGTCGTCTTTTTGTCTTTGGGGGTATTACCACCGCTTGTCTTGTAGCTCAGTTCGGGCGCGTTGCCGAGCCAAAATAACCGGCGGTTGGGCTGCCCAAAATCGGGCTTTTCGGGCTCTTGCAGGGCTTGCGCGATAAGCTGGCGCGGCACCGTGGGGCGGGGCGTTTTAAAATCAAACCAGAAGCTGAGCGGCTCGCGCAGGGCCACGCCGTGCATGTAGTTGTAGAGGCTTTTGGCGAGGCCGGGGCCAAATTGCTCGTGGTCGGTGCCGAGCGGGTCGTCGTGCCAGAGGTCGTTCCAGGCGAAGTTGCCCGGCTCGGGGCCGATAGCCGCCACCTGGTACTTCGCCGGGTTTTTGCCCACCGGCGAGTGGGCCGTCATCGAAAAGCGGTGCCAGTAGCCGCTCTGCACGATGCCCACCTCGAAGAGCTGGCGCACTACTTCCAGCGCGTCCACCGTTTCCTGGGCGGTTTGGGTCGGAAAGCCGTACATGAGGTAGGCGTGCACCAGCACGCCCGCCGCCGTAAAGCCCTGCGTGACGCGCGCCACCTGCGCAATGGTTACGCCCTTCTCCATCAGGGCCAAAAGCCGGTCCGACGCCACTTCCAGCCCGCCACTTATGGCGATGCAG
The DNA here is from genome assembly GCA_022701825.1 of Hymenobacteraceae bacterium. GTDB lineage: Bacteria > Bacteroidota > Bacteroidia > Cytophagales > Hymenobacteraceae > Hymenobacter. The sequence goes on from JAKONR010000544.1 coordinate 66,186, forward strand.
CCCGAGGCGGCCAGCAGCCGGCACAGGTCGGGGGTGAAGGTTTTCTCAAACCGGATATTGCCCCACCAGCTGATGCTGACGCGCCGCTTGAGCAGCTCCACGGCCAGGTCGCGCAGGGCCAGCGGCGGGGCGGCCTCGTCCACGAAGTGAAAGCCGGTCTGGCCGGTCTGGGCCACGATTTGCTCTATCCTATCGACCAGCAGCGTGGCGGGCGCGGTTTCGTAGCGGCCGATGTAGTCGAGCGTTACGTCGCAAAACGAGCAGCGCTTCCAGTAGCAGCCGTGGGCCACGGTGAGCTTGTTCCAGCGGCCGTCGCTCCAGAGGCGGTGCATGGGGTTGAGCACCTCGATTACCGACAGATAATCAGCCAGCGGCAGGTCGGAGTAATCGGGCGTACCCACCTCGGGGTGCGGCACGTCGGGGTGCGGGTGGTTGAGGTATTCGACCTGGCCGGCTGCGTTTCTTAAAAACGTGCGTTGCAGCAGCTCGCGGCCGTCCGATGGGTCGGCTTCCTCCGTACGCTCGTCATGCTGAGCACAGCGAAGCATCTGTGCCGCTTCTTTGTTGGCCGATGGATGAAGCGATAGCGATGCTTCGCTGCGCTCAGCACGACAGACGCTGCCCGCTGCCTGCCGGGCGCTTTTTGCCTGCAAGTAGTCCAGCAGGCGCAGCCACGGCCCCTCGCCGTCGTCGAGCGTGAGGTAGTCGATGTAGTCGAAAAAGCGGGGCTCTTTCAGCCCGCGCAGCTCCGTGTTGGGGTAGCCGCCGCCCATCACGGTTACGGTGGCGGGGCTGGTTTGCTTGATGCGCTGGGCCAGGCGCAGGGCGGCGTAGAGGTTGCCGGGAAAGGGCACGGTGAAGCCCACGAAGTCGGGTTTTACGTCAGCCAGCTCCTCATCGAGCAGCTCCAGCAGCATCCTATCGACCAGGTTGGGCGCGGCCGCTAGGGCGGCGTGCAGCGGGTCGAAGTGGGTGGCCGACATGGCCAGGCTTTCGGCATAGCGCGAGAGCCCAAACTGCGGCCCCACGGTCTCCTTTACCAAGTCGGCCAAATCCTCTAAATACAGCGTAGCCAGGTGCCGGGCCTGGTCGGTGAGGCCCATGGTGCCGAAGGCCGTTTCGAGGTCGGCCACGTTATCGAAGCGGCTGGCCTCGGGCAAAAACCGGCCGTGGCAGATGCGGGGCGCAAGCGTGAGGTCGCGGTTTTGGAGGAAGCGGATGGCCGGCTCTATCGTGGCTTCGTAGCGGCGGCGCAGGCGCAGCATCCGCCGGGCGTTGTCGCTGAGGGCGTAGCCGCCGGCTTCGATTTCATCGAACACCCGCCCCAAACCCTCCTTCGAGAAAATCCTGAGCACCAGCCCAATGCTGAGGTCGGCTTGCCGCACCGAGTAGCCCCGGCCCGTGAGAAAGCCCTTGATGTAGGCCGTGGCCGGGTACGGGGTATTGAGCTGCGTGAGTGGCGGCGTGAGCAGCAGGATGTGGGGCGAGGCAGTAGGCACGGGGGTACAAACCTACGCGGGGCCGGGTAGGTTCGGCAGGAGCGCGGACTTTGTAGGCCGCGACCCGCCGGGCGCCCGCCCGCCAAGTGGCGCAACTCGCTACCCTCCACCACTGCGCGGTGCGTAGTAGCTTAGCTCCGGGTTAACGGCTTGCAAGCAACTGCAGGGCAAGCAGGTTAGTCTTTTTATCAGCTTGTACTTTTCCCCCTCCCCCGCCATGCGTTCGCCCTTCGTGCTCGGCTTGCTGTGCCTCGGCTCGGCCTCGGTTGCCAGTGCCCAAAAAGCGCCCCCGCGCGACTATCCCATTCAGCCGGTGGCCTTTACGCAGGTGCACGTGCACGACCGGTTTTGGGCACCCAAGATGCAGACCAACGCCGACGTGACCATTCCGCACACCTTGCAGCAGTGCCGCAATGATGGCCACCTCGATAACTTCCGGCGGGCGGCCGGCGAGCTGCCGGGCGACAAGCTCACGCAGTTTCCCTTTGATGACACCGACATCTACAAGGTGATTGAGGGCGCGTCCTACGCCATGCAGGTCAAGCAGAATCCGAAGCTGGCCGCCTACGTCGATTCGCTGATTACGCTCATCGGCAAGGCGCAGGAGCCGGACGGCTACCTCTATACCTTTCGCACGGTGAAGGCGGCCAAGCCCCACGAGTGGATAGGCCAGAAGCGCTGGGAAAAGGAAGAAGACCTCAGCCACGAGCTCTACAACGCGGGCCACCTCTACGAAGCCGCCGTGGCCCACTACCAGGCCACCGGCAAGAAAACCCTGCTCGACATCGCCACCAAAAACGCTGACCTGCTGGTGCGCGACCTCGGGCCGGGCAAGATTGAAGTGTACCCCGGCCACCAGATAATAGAAATCGGGCTGGCAAAGCTCTACCGCGTCACGGGCCGGCAGCAATACCTCGACCTAGCCAAGTTTTTCCTGGATGTGCGCGGCCCGAAAGGCGACGCTTACAACCAGGCCAACAAGCGCGTGGTGGACCAGGACGAGGCCGAGGGCCACGCCGTGCGCGCCACCTACATGTACTCGGGCATGGCCGACGTGGCCGCCCTCACCGGCGACAAGCGCTACCTCACGGCCATCGATGCCATCTGGGACGACGTGGTGGGCCGGAAGCTCTACATCACGGGCGGCATCGGAGCCACTGGCAACGGCGAGGCCTTCGGCAAGGCCTTTGAGCTGCCCAACATGAGCGCCTACGCCGAAACCTGCGCCTCCATCGCCAACGTGTACTGGAACCAGCGCATGTTCCTCTTGCACGGCGACGCCAAGTACGTGGACGTGTTGGAGCGCACCTTGTACAATGGCCTGCTGGCGGGCGTGTCGCTCAGCGGCGACCATTTTTTCTACCCCAACCCGCTGGCCTCGATGGGGCAGCACCAGCGCGGCGCGTGGTTTGCCTGCGC